>JAFDJC010000134.1 GCA_019307665.1 Deltaproteobacteria bacterium
GCTTGCGCACCCAGACAACGAGTTGTCCGGACCACCCGCCTTTTTACGAGATGGTCGTAACCTTCTTATACAACGGATAAAATAAGCGGAAATGCAACCATAGTCCCGATAACACTCCCGATATTCGTAAGAACAACCACCAGAAGTATACGTGTGACATTGTTTCTCCAGAAACCCTTCAGGGACAGGATATCCTCTGAAAGATTTTCAAAATCCCTGACCTTTGGTTTTCGAAGAAAGGCCTCTGTCATCCCTGAAACCCAGCCTGCCGCAATCATTGGATTAAGAGACGTGAGTGGTGCTGCAAGGATTGCAGTAAGTATGGTAAGAGGGTGAGCAAGGGCGATCAAAGCGCCGATTCCTGCAAGAATACCGTTGGCAAGAAGCCACCATTTGATCATATCTCTTCCCGTATCCACTCCACCCTGTAAAAAACCGAGGACAAAAAGGCCGATAATAGCTGCGGGGATCGCCCACTTGATAATACGTGCCAGCTTGCTTCCGGGCGGTAATTCTTCAAGGGGCCCTAAATCGATATCGGTTTCCCAATGTTTTACAATTCCCGGTAAATGACCTGCGCCTGCAACTGCCACCGTTTTTTTGCCGGGGGCGTCTTTGATTTTTTGAGCCATGTATATGTCTCGTTCATCAATTAAAATTTTCCTTAAAACAGGATGTGATTTTTCGACATCAGACAGGATAGACTGGAGCATGTCTTCTTTTTTCATTTTTTCAATGTCTTCTTCGCTGATATCATCCACATCACCTGCAGCACCCAAAAACTGAAAAAGGAGCTTTGCTTTTTCCCAAAGCCCCATGATGCGCCAGCTTCTTGAAAGTGTGATCCTGATGTCCCTGTCAACAGGAAGAATTGAGGCGCTTACATCTTTACCTGCCTGGATTGCCCTTATCATTTCTTCTCCCGGCTTAATATCGAATTTGTTTGCCAGCTTTTTTTGAAATGATGCAAGCAGCAGCTTTGATAAAAGGAGAAATGCCTTTTTCTCCCTGATGATTTTGATAATATTTGTATCCTGCCAGAGTTCTTTTTGCTGTATTGACTGGTACCTTGACTCACAAAGCTCCACGCAGACCGAATCTGGTTTTTCCTCAAGAATTACCCTGGAAACCAGCTCAGCACTCTCTCTTGAAACATGGGCGGTGCCGATCAGGATGACCTCTTTGTCGCCTGCATAAAGTCGTTTTACCATGTTGTTATTGTCATTATTGTCCATTTCGTATAACTTATCCTTCTTTGAATTATGTGAAACTGGATATACATATTTGAGGCATTGTGTGTCAACATGATTAAAATTAATCAGAGGTATTATGCTTATCTACGACGATATATTCACATGGGACGGCTGGGGAGGGAAGCTTCGCCTTGCCAGCGGAAAATGTCAGCTGCGTATTTTCGATCTTGCCCATGAGGAACAGAGCGACGTAAAGATACTAAAATCCGTGATTGCTGTTGCCTCAGATATCGGCGGACAAAAAATATCTGTCAGAAGCTGCAGCGGTCATATCGCCACCATGATTGTCAAACGGTTTGATATCGATCCGAACCGGATGGTCTGGATCGAATATTGCCCTGCTTTGGAATATGGCAAAGGGGCCAAGGTTAATATTGTTCCCGAAAGATACGACATTGCCGAATTTACATGGGACGAGGGCAGGGCGTTCCAGCCGGTTTGGCGCCCTTTGAGACCGCCTATGCTCGATCTCGTGAAGGATTTGATGGAATAAATTTTCGGCCCTGGTATGAATCCCGATCTTCAAGAATTTTGTTTATTAAAAGAAGGGTTTCATTTTTTTTTAATGACCACAGGGGTGCAACAAGTTCTTCGGGGTGCGGGTCGCCGGTCAGCCTCTGTATTACAATATCTTTTGGAAGGTGCTCCAGGAAGTCGCACACAAACTCTGCATACTCCTCCCGGCAAAGGCATTGGTATTGTTTTTTGATATACATATCTTCGAGCTTTGTTCCCCTGATCACATAAAGGAGATGAATTTTTACACCATCAACCCCCATATTTGCTATAATATCAGCTGTTTTAAGCATGTGATGCCGTTGTTCACCGGGCAGGCCGAGGATGACATGGGCACATATTTTTATGCCCCGGTTTTTTGTAGCCATGACAGCATCTTTAAAACATTTCAAATTATGCCCCCGGTTTATCATTTCCAGCGTTGTGTCAAAGGCTGACTGGAGGCCATATTCGATCCATACAAGTTTGTCGTCAGCAGCGTATCCTTCCAAGAGGCTGAGAATGTCTTTGTTCACACAATCCGGACGGGTGCCTATGGAAAGCCCGGTTATATCTTCAACAGCAAGCGCTTCATTATAAACCTGTCGAAGCGTTTCCACCGGCGCATATGTATTTGTAAATGCCTGGAAATAAGCAATGAATTTTTTTGCTTTGTATCTTTTATAAAGCGCTCTTTTCCCTGCCAGCAGCTGTTCGGTAATTGAAAGCCCCTTTTGATGAGCGCCTGTTCCCGATCCTTTTGGGTTACAGTAAATGCAGCCTTCTGTGGACAGGCTGCCGTCCCGGTTAGGACAGGTGAACCCGGCATCCACCGTAATTTTTTGTACCCTGCAGCCATAAGTGCTGCGAAGATATGTGTTAAAATCTTTATACCTTTTATTCACGCTGGCATCCCCCTGCTTGACCTTGTCATAATGCATAGCTATACTTCATTATCAAGAAAAAGTACAAGTCTTGGAGCTGAATAAGAACAGATAAAGAAAGATGGCAGTCTACCAGAAAAAATATGATGTTATTGTTGTCGGCGCAGGCCATGCAGGGTGCGAGGCAGCCCTTGCTGCTGCAAGAATGGAGTGCTCTGTGCTGCTTGTTGCCATTGATCTTGACAAGGTGGCGGCAATGCCGTGCAGTCCTTCCATCGGCGGAATGGCAAAGGGGCAGCTCGTAAAAGAGATCGACGCGCTTGGCGGCGAGATGGCAAAAACCACAGACAAAACAGCGATTCAGTACAGGACGTTAAACACCAGAAAAGGCCCGGCAGTACATTCTTCCAGAACCCAGAATGACAAGAACCGCTACCATATCATCATGAAGTCTGTTCTTGAAAAAGAGTCGAATCTTGATTTGAAGCAGGCGCTCATAGAATCGATTGTTGTTGAGGGCGGTAAAATCAAAGGAGTCAAAGACCAGACAGGTTTCGAATTTCAGGCGGGAATTGTTGTTCTTGCAACAGGTACGTTCCTGAGCGGCCTGGTTCATATTGGGAACCATTCCATGAGGGCCGGAAGGGCAGGTGAATTTGCATCTTACGGTCTTGCCCAGCAGTTGACAAAGCTGGGATTTATACTTGGAAGAATGAAGACAGGCACGCCGCCAAGGCTGAACAAAAACAGTATAGATTTTTCAAAATTTTCAATTCAGGAAGCAGATGAGGTTCATGTTCCGTTTTCCATGTTTACGGAAAAAATAACCATGCCTCGCATGCCGAGTTATCTCGGGCGTTCAAACAGAAAAAGCATACAGATTGTTAAGGACAATCTGAAATATTCGCCCCTGTACAGTGGACAAATCAAGGGTATTTCAGCAAGATACTGTCCGTCATTTGAAGATAAGGTTGTCAAGTTTCCGGAAAGGGACGGCCACCAGGTTATACTGGAACATGAGGGCGTGGATACCAACGAAATCTATGCAAGCGGGCTGGGCAACTCTCTTCCGCTTGAAATTCAGAACCGTTTTGTAAGGTCTGTTGAGGGGCTGGAATCAGCGGAAATTATGCGTCCGGCCTATGCCATAGAGTATGATTACATTAACCCTGTTTCACTTAAACAGACACTTGAGACAAAACTTGTTTCAGGACTCTATTTTGCCGGCCAGATAAACGGCACTTCAGGCTATGAAGAGGCTGCTGCTCAGGGCCTTTGGACCGGGATCAATTCTGCCCTGAAAATTCAAAAAAAAGAACCGTTTGTTCTCGACAGAGCCCAGGCATATATGGGTGTTATGGTGGATGACCTGGTGACAAGAGGTACACGAGAGCCCTACCGGATGTTTACATCCCGCGCTGAATACAGGCTTATGCTGCGTGAGGACAACGCGGATTTAAGGTTGTGTGAAAAAGGGTTTGAACTGGGCCTCATCGATAAAGACACTTTTGCGGACGTGAAAGAAAGAAAAAAACAGATTAAGGAAGAGATCCATCGCATCAAGCAGACAATCTTAAAGCCGGGGAAAAGCGTGAACACTTTTCTTGAATCAAAAGGAAGCAGTCCGCTTACAACCGGCATGCCCCTGGACCAGCTCCTTAAAAGGAATGGAATAGATTACCAGGATGTCCGGACTTATGCCCCAAGTCCTAAGCTAATTTCAGATAAAGTTGCCAGGCAGGTTGCAACTGAAATAAAATATGAGGGTTATATTTCAAGGCAACTCAGGGAAGTTGAAAAATTCAGGGATCTTGAAAAGATTAAACTGCCGGATGATTTCGATTTTTCAGGCGTACACGGACTGTCCAATGAGCTTGTGGAAAAACTTACAAACGCCAGGCCGGCATCGCTCGGCCAGGCTTCCCGGCTTGAAGGCATCACTCCGGCGGCTATTTCCGTTTTGATGGTCGGCCTGAAGGCTTTCAAGGGAATAAAGAAGGCCTCACATTTTTGACCTTTTACGAAATTGTCAAAACTTGACTTTTTAGATTCCCGATCTTATTTTAAGTATTGAAAAATACATTACTTTGCACTGAAGGGATTTGAGAATGGGTGGAAAAGATTATTATAAAATTCTGGGCGCAAACAAAAGCGCTTCAAAAGATGAGATAAAAAAGAAGTACCGTAAACTTGCCATGAAATATCATCCTGACAAGACAAAGGGTGATAAGGCAGCGGAAAAAAAATTCAAAGATGTCAGTGAAGCCTATGCGGTTTTGAGTGACGACAAAAAGCGAAAACAATACGATACTTTTGGATCAGACGGTTTCCAGCAGCAGTTTTCCCAGGAGGACATTTTCAGGAATTTTGATTTTGGAAATATTTTCAAAGAATTCGGCTTTGGAGGCGGGGGTTTTTCACCGGGATCAGATGGCGGCATGCGGTTTTCCTTTGGCGGCGGCTCTCCTTTTGGCGGTCGTGGAAGACAACGGAGGGCACCTGTTAAAGGTTCGGATCTTGAATATGAGATTCCCCTAACTTTAAATGAGGTGATAAGCGGCACCAGCAAAACCGTTTCCTTAAGGCATGCCGGAAGTGATGAAAGGATTTCAGTTAAAATACCGCGGGGAATGATTACAGGAAAGAAGTTGCGGCTTGCAGGAAAAGGCGAACCAAGTCCTCTTGGCGGCTCCAGGGGCGATCTTTTTATAAAAGCGAGAGTAATGGATGATGCCCGATTTAGAGTCGAGGGTTATGACCTGCACCTCGTGGAGGAGATTAAGCTCGTTGAGGCAGTGCTCGGCACAGCTATTCGTATTTCAACTGTTGATAAAAAAGATGTCAACCTCACAATACCGCCGGGAACAAAGCACAGAACAAAGATGCGGATGTCTGAGCATGGTCTGCCGCGCATGAACAACAAAGGCAGGGGAAATCTGTATGTACATATCAATGTCAAGATGCCGACAACTCTTAATGAAAAACAGAAGGAATTGTTTGTCAAACTGTCTGAAACCGGTCTTTAATGTATTGACAATCCTTGATATTACCTGATAGGTTGCTTAAAAAAAGATTCATTAGCTTGTAAATATTATACTTGGCATTAGCAATCGGATGATTTTGCTGTCAGTGGTTAATATTAATAAAAGTATGCCCGAATTTATTCCGGTTTTGAGTAAAGAGGAAATTGACAGATCCATTGATGATTTGGCATCAAGAATTTCAGATGACTATCAGGGTAGGGATCTTGTTTTGATCGGTATCTTAAAGGGAGCTTTTATTTTTATGGCTGATCTGTTGAGGCGGTTATATGTTCCTGCCAGAGTTGACTTTTTACGCGTCTCAAGTTATGGGTCGGGCACATCATCAGGCAAGATTCGTCTTACAAAGGAGCTTGAAACTGATATTAATGGAAGTGATGTGCTGATTGTTGAAGATATTGTTGACACAGGCCTGACCCTGAAATATCTCATCGATTACTTAAAGGCTTTTCATCCCGGGTCAGTCAAGGTATGCTCCCTGATCAACAAACATGAAAATAGAAAAAAGAATGTAAAAATAGATTATTTTTGTCATGATATTGAAGAAGGGTTTCTTGTAGGTTATGGTCTTGATTATAATGAGAACTACAGGAATCTGCCGGATATTTATCATCTGAAAATTTAGCCAATGAGGGAAGACTAATGATTATTACATGTGCGCAGTGCGGTGTCAGTTTCAACCTGAATGAGGATTTGTTAAAACCGACAGGCTCCAAAGTGCGGTGCTCAAAATGCAAAACTATTTTTACAGCTTTTCCACCTGAACCCGAACCTGAGCTTGAACCAGAATTTGAACCAGAAGAGCCGGAAGCAGCTGTGGAAGAATCTCCTGTTCAGGATAGAGACGATGATTTTTCAGAGCTAGAGCAAATGCTTGAGAAAGATGATGATCAACCTGAAGAAGTTGAAAGCGGCGAAATTATTACCAAAGAAGTGGAGGTTGATGCTGAAGAAGAGGAATTTGATCTGTCGGAAATAGAAGATGTCCTTGATTCTGAAGAACCCTCTGATGATGAAGAACCACTGAATGTTACACTGGAACTGGCACCTGATGAACCTGTTGCTGATGACATTGAAGCTGATGACATTGAAGAGGATGATTTTGATCTTTCTGATACGGAAGAACCCACAGAAGAGGAAGTTGAAGATCTTGATCCGGATTTTGATTCTGGATCGGATGAGGATGAAGTCTCTGTAGAAGAAGCATCGGAAGTCGAAGACCTTGAGCTGGATATTGATGAAGATTCTCCAGACGATGATTTTGAGCTTGATTTGGATTTAGAACTTGATGAAGATGTTTCAGCCGGTGACACTGAAGAAGAAGTATCTGAAGGTCTTGAACTTGAAGCAGACGAAGATGATGGAGATGACCTTAAGCTTGAACTTGATTTGGATGAGGATTTTCATAAAGACACAGGGCAGCTCGGAGAGGATATTTTGGAGGAAGAGACAATCGAAACCGGTGATCTTGAACTTAGCCTGGATGAAGGACTAAGCGAATCAGGCACTGATGAATTGTCCGGAGGTGGAGAAGAAATTGATTTAAATGAACTGGAAAAGACTCTTGAAATGGAGCTTTTGTCCGACGATGGTGGAGACGAAGATGAGCCGATAAATGAAGATCTGGCGCTTGCTGATGATGAAATGCTTGAAGAGGAAACAGATTTTGAAGATGAAGACGATGTTGATGATTCGGACATTGAAAAGCTGCTTGAAATGGACGAGGAAGAACTTCCGCTTGAAGAAGATGTAGGAACGGAGTCCGATGAGCTTGAACTTGAATTCGACCTGAGCGAAGAAGATCAGGAAGTTGAAAAAAGAGAAGAGACCGCTGAAGCTGAAGCCAAAGACGATGCTGCAGATAAGAAACAGGCAAAAGAGCCGGCCGAGGAGAAAGCGAAAGAAAAACCGACTCCTGTAAAGAAAAAGAAAAAGATAAGTCTGCCGATTTTGATATTGATGATTCTTGTTATACTGACAGGTTCTGCAGTCGGCGGTCTGTTTTTGCTGAAAAGCCAGGGAATTGAAATACCGCATATGGATAAATTAAAAACCATTCCCTATATCGGTGATCTTTTGACCCCAAAAGAGACCGGGGCTGTTGAGGCTATTCAGAGTTCTATAACGAGTGATTTCATCAATAACCAGAGCGCGGGCAAACTTTTTATAATAACCGGCAAGGTGAAAAATACGACATCGTATATTCATCATTCGGTTAAGGTAACCGCAAAGCTCTATACAAAAGGAAAAAAACTGGTTAAATCAAAAATAGCCTATTGTGGCCAAATAATTTCAAAAGATGAACTTTTTACCAACACTATTGATATCATAGCCAAGCGTCTTTCCAGTAAGACGACAGAAGCAGGACAAATGATAAATCTGAAACCGGGCGCAAGTCTTCCGTTTATGGTTGTTATTCCGAACCTGCCCGATAACCTTGAAGAATATGAAATAAGGGTTTCAGGCTCAGTACCTGTTAAGAAATGATTTAAAGAAGGTCATGTCCGACACCACTCGTAATTTGGGGGCATTACTTAATTATCCGCCTGTATCTGGACTTAACAACAGGGCTAATAATTAAGTAAAGTGCCCTGAATTGAATTAAAAAGCGCTTAAAATTCGGGACTTTCCCCAAAAACAGAGCTTAAGCATTGGTAAACGTATTAAATTCAGGTGTTGAGCCGGGCTATCAAGTGGAAAAGCCATTTTTTGATAAAGATTTAGGAAATTTTCAAAATATTTTTGTAAGACGATAAAATAGATGATGGGTGGTGCGTGCCGGCAACTCGTTGCCGGCATCCGAAGGACAAGAAACTATCCAAAAAAAATGTCTCTGCCGATACATTCCCTTTCTCTTTTTAAAATCAACCAGTATTCAAACTGTTTTTTGTTGTTTTGAAAATGAAATCACCATTATTTCTTTAATTACATCTTGTTACAGCTGAAAATATCCCCAGAAATTCAAATTTTTTGGGATGACAGATCAGCAAATTAAATCACATGGAAACCAAAATTATAGTTAGCCACAACAAAAAGAATTATTCTTTTGTATGTTTTTGCAAGCAATCCGACACCGGGGAAATCACAGATTCATATAATTCAGGATTTTTGTACTATGCAAATTGATTTCAAATCAGCTATCAGCTCATTTAAATTCTTTCATCAAAATATCGTTTGTTACTTATTGAAAAGATCAAGATAAAAGTTGGCAGGCGGTTTGTCTTATCAAGTGTATCGACAACTTATATATTGATACGAATATGTCTCATATAGCTTATAGATGATAATTTCCTAACAGTTATATTTACGCCATAATGCCTTTTAACCATGATCTTTGTTAATACATATTACAGTTAAAATTAAAACTAAATGTAAAAATACAGCAGGTTAGTTTCATAAAACATTGTCGTGGCATAACCTTAATAGTTGACTGGCATTATTTATGCAAAGAAAGAGACAAAAGGATTTATGGGTTACTCATCTGGCCCTTTTCCTCCTGCGGGAAACCCCGTTATAAGGTATGGGAAATACTTTGCGGGGTTTCTTTATTGTTATCCATTTTCGGTTGAAGTTCAATAACAGGCTTTTGGGGTCCGATAGTCTTTTTCATATTATTCCCCTTATGCTTATTTACATGTTAAAAAAATGTTGAGAAAGTACTGAGTGAATTGAATGCGAGCAGGGCAAAGACGCAACAGAGTTCTGCGTTTATTTAAATCAAATTTTGAAAGGAAGAAAAATGAAGACAAAGAAAAAGTTTTTTCTCGGCCTCGGAGTTGTTTTGGTACTGTTGGTCAATTTAAGCATGATGGCATCGGCACAGGATAAGCTTGATCGAACCATTCTGCCGATACAACCTCCTAAGACTAAAGCGATCACCGAATTGGACGCCCGTAATGTTACGAGCCCTCCGCCATTCGAGGTGAAGGCTCCGGAAGGTGCGCCGAATGTCGTCATTGTATTGATAGATGATATTGGTTTTGGTGCAACCAGTACGTTTGGAGGGGCAATTCAAACTCCCGCATTCGATCGTCTGGCTGATAGTGGGTTACGGTTTAATCAATTTCACACGACTGCCCTATGTTCGCCAACACGTGCCTCTCTTCTTTCCGGCAGGAATCATCATGCCGTGAATGTCGGATCTGTGATGGAAATTGCGACCGGACATCCGGGCAATCAAGGTAGACGGCCGGATGACGCCAAATATGTCGCCGAGACACTGCGCCAGAACGGATACAGCACTGCGGCTTTCGGTAAATGGCACGAAACTGCACCATGGGAAGTGTCGGTTTCAGGCCCTTTTTTCCGTTGGCCGA
Organism: Deltaproteobacteria bacterium; assembly: GCA_019307665.1. Lineage (GTDB taxonomy): Bacteria > Desulfobacterota > Desulfobacteria > Desulfobacterales > SURF-7 > JAFDJC01. Next base: position 9,990 of record JAFDJC010000134.1, read on the forward strand.
CAAATTCGGGTTTTGACAAGTTTTATGGATTCATTGGCGGTGAAACCAATCAATGGGATCCAGTAATTTTTGAT
>JAFDJC010000342.1 GCA_019307665.1 Deltaproteobacteria bacterium
TTGCGAAGCCGCCGGTTTTGATGTTATGATTGTTGAAACCGTGGGGGTCGGCCAGTCTGAAACCACGGTGGCTTCCATGGTCGATTTTTTTCTGGTATTGATGATAGCAGGTGCGGGGGATGAACTGCAGGGAATAAAAAAAGGAATTCTGGAACTGGCGGATGCCGTTGCCGTCAACAAGGCAGACGGTGACAATATTGAAAAGGCGGAACTTGCCAGAAAGCAATATGAAACAGCCCTGCACTTTTTAGCACCCTCGTCGCCTCATTGGACTCCTCCTGTTCAGACCTGTAGCGCTCTGGAGATGACCGGCATTGATGTGATCTGGGATTCTGTTTTAGAACATCGAAGAAAATTTATTGCCACCGGAGAGCTTGAGGCAAACCGAAAAAAACAGGCTGTAGACTGGATGTGGGCCCTGGTAAAAGAGGGCCTTAAAGAGCGGTTTCATCAAAATCCTGATGTTATCAAGATGCTGCCAAGAATCCTAAAGGAGGTGGAAAAAGGTGAAACTGCATCCACAATAGCGGCAAGCAAACTGCTTTTTTTTCTTGACAAAAACTAAAAACTCAAGTTTAGCACCCTTTATTTTCTATGGTGCTTTAATTGGTGCGGGCTTGATTTATTTAAAGGTGTTCATTCCGGCTCATTCACTTGACCTTACGCAATTCGTATATGTATTTGCATTCAAAGTCGTTATGGTCTTGGACTCTATGTTAAATTAGGGTGCAAAACTTGAGTAATAAGTTTAAAGACAAAATAAAATCGTTTATTAAAGGGTCAAAGTACGAATTCATCAATTAAGTTGCCCAAGGAAAGGAGGACGGCAAAATGGCAGTAAAAATAATCATTAAACGGATAGTGCCGCAAAACAAGGCTGAAGCCTTAAAGCCTCTTCTTCAAAAGCTGAGAAATCTTGCAATACAGCAACCAGGCTACATATCCGGAGAAACATTTAAGAGAATCGATCGGCCCGGCGAGAGTCTGGTTGTCAGCACATGGCAGACCATGGATGACTGGAGGGCATGGGTGCTTAGAAATGAAAGAATCGGGGCACAGGAAAAAATTGATCATCTGCTTGGAGAGAAAACCGAGTATGAAATCTATACTTTTGATTGATAAGTGAACTTGTAAAAGATAAACTGGATAAATTAACAATAGAGCACTTTATTATCAGAAAAGCATACAACACAATGCCGTTTATGGTTGTGCAAGATAAAATAAATTTTATTGGAAAGAGGTGTTTTATCGGCCTAACGCAGGATGTTGAACCAGCATGCGAGCGCATTTCCCGTAGCGACTCGACTGAGCTCGCCGAAGTCTTGCTACGGGGTAAGCGAGCGAAATAAGATTGGCAGAATACCTTACTGGGAAGATTCCCAGCAGCGACTCGACTGAGCTCGCCGAAGTCTTGCTGCGGGGTACGCTTCAATCTTTAAGAAAAAAGGTCAATTCGGAGAGATGAAAGGAATTTGATAATGGGTATTATTGAAGATAAAATTAAGGATCTAAAGGAACGTGAAGCAAAGATCATGCAGATGGGCGGCGAAAAAGCGGTCGCCAAACAAAAAAAGCAAGGAAAACTGACGGCCAGAGAACGATTGGACATTTTTTTTGATTCTGGGACATTTCGGGAACTCGACATGTTCGTAAGTCATCGGTGCGTAAATTTTGGCATGGAAAAGCTTGATATTCCCTCCGATGGTGTAATAACAGGCCATGGTTTTGTGGACGGCAGACCGGTATTTGCTTTTGCCCAGGATTTTACAGCAAGGGCCGGCAGCCTTGGTGAAATGCATTCAAAGAAGATTTGCAAGGTCATGGATATGGCACTCAAGTCCGGAGTTCCGTTTGTGGGTATGAACGATTCCGGAGGGGCCAGAATTCAGGAGGGTGTTGATTCGCTTTCCGGATACGGTCAGATCTTTTATCGCAATTCCATGTCTTCGGGTGTTATCCCTCAGATTGCGGCAATAATGGGGCCGACGGCCGGTGGTGCTGTCTATTCGCCGGCCATGCAAGATTGGGTTTTTATGGTAAAAAAGAGCAGTTACATGTTCATTACCGGTCCGGATGTTATCAAAACTGTGACCGGTGAGGAGATCACTTTTGAGGATCTCGGCGGGGCAATGGCCCACAACCAAAAGAGCGGGGTGGCGCATTTTGCATGTGAAAGTGATGAAGACGCTATCAACCGGATCAAACAGCTTTTGTCTTATCTGCCATCAAACAATATGGAAGATCCGCCTATAGTTAATACCGGCGATGATCCCAGACGAACGGATCCGGCCCTTGACGCCATTATTCCGGACAATCCCAATCAATCTTATGATATGAAGGACGTTATACGCTCACTTGTAGATAATGGTGAGATTTTTGAGCCCCATGAGTACTTTGCTCAAAATATTATTGTATGTTTTGCCAGGCTTAACGGGAGAAGTATCGGAATTATCGCAAACCAGCCCCAAGTCCTAGCCGGGTGCCTTGATATTGATGCTTCGGACAAGGCCACTCGATTTATCCGGTTTTGTGATGCTTTTAACATTCCAATGCTGACAATAGCGGATGTACCCGGTTATCTTCCCGGGAGCCAGCAGGAGTGGGGTGGAATTATCCGGCACGGTGCAAAACTCCTATGGTGTTATTCCGAGGCAACGGTTCCCAAGATGCTTCTGGTTACCCGCAAGGACTACGGAGGATCTTATCTTGCAATGTGTTCAAAAGACCTTGGTGCTGATATGGCTTTTGCCTGGCCCGCGGCGGAGATTGCGGTTATGGGGGCTGCGGGGGCATGCAATATTATTCATAGGAGGGTAATTAAAGAAGCTGACGATCCTGAGGCCATGCGCCAAGAAAAAGTCAAAGAATATGAGGATCTTTTTTCAAATCCTTACTGTGCCGCCAGCCGGGGTTTTGTCGATGCAGTTATTGTT
>JAFDJC010000343.1 GCA_019307665.1 Deltaproteobacteria bacterium
CAGATTGGCTTTAATTTTCTCTTTTGCAGCTTTGGCACCTTTAAGGCGAATTTTCAGACCGGTGGACCGTAACCTTACCAGGTGTTCTCCCTTTTTGACAAAGTCCCCTTCTTTTGCGAGAAAATATTCATCGACTCCTGAAACTTCAGCGGCAACAGTGCTTGTTGCTATGGCTTCTGCTGTTCCGACCAGTGATAGCTGCTGAGAGACCATCTGTTTTTGCACTGCAGCAACACGAACCGGAACCGGCGGAGGGCCCTGTTTTTTTTCTGAGTCATCTGAAAGGGCTCCATGTTCTAAAATAAACAGAACCAGTGAAATAATCAGTAAATATCTTGAAAAGGATAAGCTTGAACACATTGTTTGCATCAGTCACCTCATTTTGTGTATCTTGTTCCCACCGTTCAAACCATCATTAAAAAAAGCCGACAATCCACTATCTTCTTGCCTGAAAAATTTTAAAATGGTATATTTTTATTCTTACTAAATCAATCCAATTAATGATAAAAAGGAAATAACTATGAAAATAGCTGTCAGCGGCAAAGGTGGTGTGGGCAAAACCACCTTTGCCGCTCTTTTGATACGAAGTTTAAATGATCAGGGCAAGCATGTGCTCGCCATAGATGCAGATCCTGACGCCAACCTCGCAGCAGCCCTCGGCATTCCGGATGCTGATGAAATAATTCCTATTTCCGAGATGAATGAGCTTATTTATGAAAGAACGGAAGCAAAGCCCGGGAGCGTGGGAGGGTTTTTTAAGCTGAACCCTAAAGTTGACGACCTTCCGGATACTTTGTCGGCAAAACTTGATAACATAAAGCTCATGAGACTCGGGAGTGTAAAAAAAGGGGGATCAGGATGCTTGTGCCCTGCGAGCACACTTTTGCGAGCCCTTATAACACATATAGTTCTCATAAGAGACGATGTTGTTGTTATGGACATGGAAGCTGGTATCGAGCATCTTGGGAGGGCCACGGCTTCGGCCGTAGACAGGCTCATTGTAGTTGTTGAACCGGGGCGCCGGAGCATTGATACTGCAGGGCATATCCGGAAGCTGGCATCTGAGATAGGGCTGCAGAAAATTGCGGTTGTGGGAAACAAGGTTAGAAGCAAAAATGATGAGGAGTTTTTAAAAAAACACTTGCCGGATTTTCAAATTTTATGTTTTATGCCATACGATGATGCTTTAATAGAGGCTGACCTGAACGGGATTTCCCCTTTTGATGTGGACTCGCCCTCAAAAAATATAGTTAAAAAAATACTCTCCGGACTCTAATGTACAAACCAGAAAAACGTTCCTTTAAAAAAAGAGGTGTGGCAGGTCAATTAAAGGGCAGGTCGAGAATCCCGAAAATTACGCCTGGTGCTTATTCCAGCCTGAAAAAAGTGTTTGACTCAATAGGGGTGCCTGAAAAGAAAAAGTTCAAACCCGATTCTTTCCAGGTCAATGCTCTTTCAGCCATTGAGCGGTCCGACTGCCTTGTAACAGCACCGACCGGAGCCGGGAAAACATGGATTGCCGTGAAAGCCATTGAACGGGTATTGGATGGGCTCCATGGAGGCATTAAGGACGGCCCGGCAGGCAAAGACCGGAAAAGAGCCTGGTATGCTTCTCCCCTGAAAGCGTTATCCAACGCCAAATACAAAGAATTTTCCGACATCTTCGGCTATGATAAGGTGGGCTTATTAATCGGTGACAGAAAAGAGAATCCGGATGCCCCGGTTATTGTGGGGACCACTGAAATTTTGCGTAATCAACTCTATGATGCCATGCATCATGGAGAAAGCCTGGATGCGGAGCTTGTGGTTTTGGATGAAGCCCACTTTTTAGGTGATCCGGACAGGGGCGTGGTCTGGGAAGAGATAATGATCTATCTTCCTGCAAGGATTCCCCTCCTCATGCTTTCCGCCACCATTGGAAATGCCGACCGGATCGCCCTGTGGCTGGAGTCGATCCGGTTTCAAAAGTGTATTATAGTAAAAGAGACCAAGAGGCCTGTACCTCTTTTACCCATATTTTTTCATCCTTCAGGGACACTTTATCCTTTAATGTCCCAGGGCCGGTCAAAGGGTAAAACCAGATTGCACAAAAAGGTAAATACCTATGCCGGCAGTTTTCGCCCCCCGCTTTTATCGCACCCCAGAAAGCTGCCTCCTTTTGGAGATATTATTCGTGTTTTAGGAAAATACCGGTTGCTGCCCACAATTTTTTTTCTGAAATCAAGAGCTGACTGCGACCATGCACTTGATCTTTGTTCACACCAGCTTTCAGAGAGACCAAGCAGGAAAATCCGCCTGCGAATCGCAGAACTTGTAAACAAACACCCTTCCATTAACAGGCACCGCCAGATGGGGCATTTGAATGACATGGGCGTGGGATCACATCACAGCGGCCAGCTCCCGGCATGGAAACTGGTTCTGGAAACACTTATGACAGAAGGGCTTCTTAAAGCGGTTTTCGCAACTTCCACTGTCGCGGCAGGTGTTAATTTTCCTGCCAGATCAATTGTTATGCTCAATTCGGACAGGTTCAACGGCCGGGAGTTTATGCCGCTCACATCCACCGAATTTCACCAGATGACCGGAAGGGCCGGAAGGAGAGGAAAGGACAATATCGGATTTGCGATAGTTGTTCCTGGAAAGTTTATGGATATCAGGCTTGCAGCCAGACTGGTGGATCTGCCTCCGTCAGATGTGGCAAGCCAGATAAAAATAAACTTTTCCATGGCGCTGAACCTGCTTCTTTCACACACCCCCGAACAGATAGAGGAGCTTCTGGAAAAGTCCTTTGCATCTTTTTTAACCGGAAACAAAAAAGAAAATCAGGGAAGGCAAAAGAGAGGAAACCACCGGAAACATCTGGAGCAGGCCTTTTCACGGCATCTGAATTTTTTAAAGGAAAAAGGATTTGCAGAAGATAGCGGAGCAC
>JAFDJC010000344.1 GCA_019307665.1 Deltaproteobacteria bacterium
ATCATCTTGCGGACATCAGCAGGATCAACAGGAATCCATCCATTGCCGGGAAGATAAAATTCTGCCCAGCAATGATACCATGTTGTTATGTCCTGACCGGATTCTTTCCCCTGGCGGATGCCGAACATTTCTCTTGCGGGAATGCCGGCAGCTTTGGCCAGCGCCACAAAGATGGAATTAATGTCAACACATTTACCGCCCGGATCATTTAATAAGAGACACACGTTTCCTTCACCGCAGCCGCGGGTTTTCGGGTTCCGGTACGTGTTTTCACATGTCCAGTCATACACTGCTTTGGCTTTTTCCAACAAGGTGTTTTTTCCTTCTGTAATGTCATCGGCAAGTTTTTTTACCTCCCCATCTATGGGGCCGAGGCGGTTTGGAGCAAGATACAATTTGTAATCAGAAGGATCCCATGCAACCATCCTTGCAGGAAGGATGTCCCGGGTGATTTTCCGGCGTTTTGCTGTGAAAGAGAAAGTCAGTTTGCGCGTTTTTGCCCCATTTTCCCACTTGGCATAAATCATCGGGGCCTGAAATTTCTGATCGGTATAGACAGCATACTCTGTATAGTTTCCTTCAACATGAATATTGGTAATATGCTGATGTGAGTCTGATACAGGATAAGGGAGCCAAATCTGTACTTCTTTATCAGTTGTGTGGGCTGATAAATCAAAATCCATAATAATCTTTCCGGAAATGGACTCAGCCCATGACTCTGAGTAAACAATCACAAGTAAGACCGCAATTATAAATGAGCATATTTTTTTCATATTTCTTCCTCATTTTTATCAATTCTTGTTCATTAATTAATCAGTAGTGTCCAAAATAAATGGTTGATCGCCTGATGAGGCCGATATTATAATACGTCTATCGTTTTTTACAAGTGTGTTGCTTAATGAAAGTTAATCAAAGGAGCATGAAAAGTCAAACAGATAAAAAGAGATTGACAAAAATCGCAAAGTTATTTATAAAATTAAATTGCCGAAAACTTATGATGTTCCCCAGTAGCTCAGTCGGTAGAGCAGGTGGCTGTTAACCACCTTGTCCGTGGTTCGAGTCCGCGCTGGGGAGCCACGGAAACCAGAAAGGTAGACCCAGGATTTGGCTCTACCTTTTTTTGATGAGCATATTCCAATATTAAATTTTTTACCGGTATTTGGAAATCCAAGGATCAGGAACTCCATACTGGAGGAACACAATTGTCTCGTGATGCTTCGACTGAAAAAATTCTCGTTGTTGATGATGAGCCTTTAATCAGCGATATTATCGCAAAGGCCCTTGAAACTGAAGGCTACAGCTGCGATATCTCACACAGTGCCGAAGAGGCACTCGAACGCCTTGAGCAGGGCAGTTATTCACTGATTGTTTCCGACATCATGATGCCGGGCAAATCCGGGATAGAACTTCTCACCACAGTAAAAAGCCTCTATGAAAATATTGCCGTGATCATGGTTACGGCAGTTGATGACCGCAAAACCGCCCTGAAAGCACTCCAGCTTGGCGCATATGGTTATGTAATCAAGCCTTTTGATTTAAATGAAATTATCCTGAGCGCCGTCAATGCCCTGGAGCGTCGCCGTCTGGCAATGCAAAGCAAACAGTATGAAAACCAGCTTGAAAATGAAGTGAAGCGCAGAACAGCCCAGATTTTTCTCCGGGAAGAAGAAATCTGTCTTCGCCTTACTTCGGCCTGTGAATATCGTGATGAAGAAACCGGTTCGCATATCAGGCGCCTCGGGCTGTATGCTGCAGTGTTGGCGGAAGAGCTCGGCTGGACTTCCCAAGCAGTAGATGAGGTTAGGATTGCAGCACCCATGCATGACATTGGCAAAATAGGTATTTCTGACAACATATTGTTGAAAACAGGGAAACTGACTGATGAAGAATTCGAGACGATAAAAAGACATACTGAAATGGGGGCAAAAATCCTCACCGGCTCCAACATTTCCCTGCTGAAAATGGCAAAAGATATTGCGCTGAATCACCATGAAAAGTTTGACGGTTCCGGCTACCCCAATGGCCTGAAAGGGACAGAAATCCCTGAGTCAGCCCGTCTTGTTTCCGTTTTGGATGTTTATGATGCGCTTGTGCACAAGCGTATTTACAGGACTGCCGTACCGGAAGATGAAGCGATTGAAATGATGTCCGAGAATGTCGGTACACATTTTGACCCAGAAATTTATGAAGCATTTAAAAAAGTATTGCCGGCACTTACCCAGATCAGGATGCAGGTGAAGGACGAAATCGAAGAATAGTCCCAAAACAAGTGAAGAAGCCTGCTACGGCTGCCGTAATCATAGCTTGATTTTGGACTCGGCCCACTTACAATTTCCGGTATCCCTCATTATTATTTATTCCTTTGCTTTCCGTTTTTTTTCTATTAAAGTAATAATTTTGTCATTCGTGGCATGAATAAACAGCCCGTTACACGGCCGTCGTGCTTGGGTAACGTGAGAAGTTTAATGATACATATTTGGAGGTTGTGGCAATGAAATCTGAACACGGGTTTGAACTTTTAGAGAAACGAACCATTGAGGAACTGGATACACAGGCATCTCTGTTCCGTCATGTTAAGACCGGTGCGGAATTTCTTTCAATGAGCAATGATGACAGTAACAAGGTCTTTGCAATAACATTTCGGACCCCACCTGCAGATTCAACAGGCGTTGCCCACATTCTTGAACATTCGGTCCTTTGCGGTTCACGAAAATATCCTGTCAAAGAGCCCTTTGTCGAACTGCTCAAAGGATCGCTTCAGACGTTTCTCAACGCATTTACCTATCCTGACAAGACATGCTATCCCGTTGCAAGTCAGAACCTGAAAGATTTTTCCAACCTGATTGATGTTTATCTCGATGCCGTTTTTTATCCCCGCCTGACACCACTTATTTTTCAGCAGGAGGGATGGCATTATGAACTGGAGG
>JAFDJC010000345.1 GCA_019307665.1 Deltaproteobacteria bacterium
CCGGTGATCATCCTGGGTGGGATCATTTTCGGTATTTTCACTGCAACCGAGTCCGCAGCCGTGGCCGTGGTTTACGCCCTTGTTCTCGGAATGTTTGTATACCGAAAAATCAAGGTCAAAGACCTTGCTCAGCTCTTTGTAGACGGTGCCATAACTTCGGCCATTGTTATGTTTATCATCGCCACAGCATCAATATTCAGCTGGATCGCTGCCATCGAGGACATCCCTGCCCGACTTGCCGGCACCCTGCTCAGTATGACTGAAAATCCGGTAATGCTGCTACTTGCAATCAATATGGTGCTTCTTATTGCCGGTACCTTTGTGGAAACCACCGCTTCCTTGATCCTGCTGGTCCCCATGATCACGGCAATGGTTCCAACCCTGGGCATCGACATGGTTCACCTAGGAGTAATTGTAGTTACAAATCTGGCCATCGGGATGCTAACGCCACCCATGGGGATCTGTCTGATCGTATCATGTTCTATCTCGGGTGACAGTCTTGCCGCAATCAGCAAGCGTATTCTGCCGTTTCTAGTTGTGCTGGTGATCGATCTTCTGATAATTACTTTTTACTCTCCCATTACCATGTGGATGGCAAAACTGGCGGCCAAATAGAGTAAAGCCTAAAATACCAAGACATGAAAATTATATACGCTTCAGACATTCACGCAAGCAGCCATCATCTCTTTACCATGCTCTCAACCGCGGAGAGGGAAGCGGTGGACGCCATAATCATTGGCGGCGATATTGTTCCACATTATTTGCCGGATGCAGACACAATTGGCGTACTGAAAGCCCAGGCAATATATCTCGAGAATGTTTTCATCCCAGCTATTGAGGGTTTCAAGCGGCGGCGGGAGGCCGCAATCTATCTAGACTTTGCAAATGATGATTTTATCGGTAATCGAAAAATTCTGGAAAAGCACAACGGCGAACTGATACACCTGTTACACATGAGCAAACATAATCTTAACAACAAAATTGATATCATCGGTTACATGAATGTCCCGCCAACCCCTTTTTACAGGAAAGACTGGGAAAAGCCTGATTCAACTGAAACTCCTTTTGCCAAAGGCAATTATATTCGGAAAGACGGATACACATCGGCCGGCGGCAAGCTGGAAAAAACCGTTTTAAATTTGTCATCGGATGATACCATTGAAAAAGATCTTGCGCAATTATCGGAAATCATTGATAAACACTTTATATTTGTTTCACATTCTCCGCCATATGATACACCGCTTGATATTCTGGACAATGGACTGCATGTGGGCAGCATCAGCGTTAGAAAATTTATAGAAAAATGGGCTCTTGAGGGTAAAATTATCGCAGCTTTACACGGACATATCCACGGGTCACCCAATAGATCTGGTTCGATTCGTACATTCATAGAAAATTCATTATGCATCAATCCGGGTCAGAATGAAGGTGAAGGAGCAACTTTGCGGTATGTGATTTTTGAATTAGATGATAAACAGTCATTTCCGGCGATTCGGATTGTCTATGAACCAAAACTCCCCGACCCTTATTTTAAATAGGTTCTAGTTTTATATGTGGAAAATGGCTATACAATTTGATATAAAGTAACACTTTAGCTTTTTGAAAATATTACCGCTTCAGGTATAATTAAATTTATAATAGAACATATAAAAAATATGAAAATTCATTCAAAACTTCCTGATGTTGGTGTCACCATCTTCACGGTCATGTCGAAGCTGTCGAATGACCAGAACGCCATAAATCTTTCACAAGGATTTCCGGATTTTGATGTTCATCCTGATCTTCTGGCACTGGTAGAAAAATATATGCGTTCCGGCTACAATCAGTACGCGCCGATGCAGGGTGTACCAGCTCTTCGTGAAAGAATTTCCGAAAAAGTATTGGAATTATATAATGCCGCCTACGATCCTGCATCCGAAATTACCGTGACATCCGGCGCTACCGAGGCATTGTTCGCGTCGATCAGCGCTGTTGTAAAAAAAGGTGATGAAGTTATCGTGCTTGAACCGGCTTTTGATTCATATGTGCCGGCCATCGAATTAAACGGCGGTATTCCAGTCTTTGTAAAATACAAGTTCCCGGATTACAGCATCGACTGGGATGATGTTAAGAAGGCCCTCTCAACAAAGACAAGACTTATTATTTTGAATTCACCCAATAACCCCACCGGAGCTGTGTTCTCGGGTGAAGACATTGACGCATTGAAAAACATAGTGCGCAACACAAATGTTCTGATTTTGAGTGACGAGGTATATGAGCATATTATTTTCGACGGGTTGAAGCATGAAAGCATGTCACTCTATCCTGAACTGGCGGAAAGAAGTTTTGTGATCAGCTCTTTTGGAAAGACCTATCACACAACCGGCTGGAAGATCGGATATTGCCTGGCGCCGGCCAATCTCTCTGTTGAATTTCAAAAGGTGCACCAGTTTCTGACATTTGCCTCAAATACTCCGATTCAGTATGCTTACGCTGAATTCATGCAAAACAAAGATGTTTATCTGAACCTTTCGGCATTCTATCAGAAAAAGAGAGATAAATTTTTAACGCTTATAAAAAGGTCGCGGTTTAAAGCTTTGCCCTGCCATGGCACTTACTTCCAGATGCTGGATTATTCAGCGATTTCCCACGAACCCGACGTTGAGTTTTCACGGCGACTGACCATGGAGCATGGTGTGGCTTCCATTCCGCCTTCGGTTTTTTATCATCACCAGGATGATCATAAAGTATTGCGATTCTGCTTTGCAAAAAAAGATGAAACCCTGGAAAAGGCTGCGGAGAAATTATGCGAGATCTAAAGATAACCCTGATCCAGACCGAACTGGTCTGGGAAGACATTGAATCCAATCTGGCTGGATTTGATGCTAAGATTGATGCAATTGAAGATGATACGCATCTCATCGTTTTGCCGGAGATGTTTA
>JAFDJC010000135.1 GCA_019307665.1 Deltaproteobacteria bacterium
TCATCAGATGGGTGCATGCCTGGCACCATGTTGCCTGAATGTGGACCCGGAAAAATACAGAGAGATCGTTAATGAAGTTGTTCTTATTTTGAAAGGCAGAACTCCGGAACTGATTCAACAGGTTAAAGCCAAAATGAAGGTGGCAGCCGGTTCGCAGGATTTTGAAACGGCGGCAATGCATAGAGATAAGATGTATTACCTGAAAAAAACGCTTGAAAAGCAGGTTTCGGTAACAACAGATTTTATAGACAGGGACGTACTCGCACTGGCCAGAACGGAAGAGATGTCTGTTATTACATTATTTGCAGTACGTGGCGGATATCTTCTGGGATCCCGGCATATTCATGTCAAGGAGACGCTATCGACGGATGAGGAGATAATGGGCACATTTATCCGGCATTATTACGACCGAATGCTTTTTATTCCCAAGGAAATACTTGTTAGTGCACTGCCGGATGATACTGCATTGATCGAAAACTGGTTAAAAAACATTAAAGGCCAGAAAGTAAGTGTTAAGAATCCCAAAAGAGGAGAAAAGGCGCGCCTCCTGAGCATGGCATTTCAGAATGCGGAAAACAAATTGATGGAAACGGCCGCTTCGGCGACGGCAGAAAAGGAATTATTAGAACGGATACAGAACAAGTTGAGGTTAAAGAATATTCCGGAAAGGATTGAATGCTTTGATAATTCCAACATTTCCGGAACAGATGCTGTGGCCGGCATGGCTGTTTTTGTGAAGGGGCGGCCGGACAAGTCATCATATCGAAAGTTCAGTATCAGAACAGTTCGAAAACATGATGACTACGCTTATATGAAAGAAGTTTTAACAAGACGGTACGGCAATGCGTCATCAAGGCTTCCTTATCCGGATTTGTTGTTGATCGATGGTGGCAAAGGACATCTTAATATAGCGGTTTCCGTGCTAAAGAAATTGCAATTAACAGGAATGTTCGCGGTCGTCTCCATTGCAAAGAAAGATGAAACAAAAGGGGAAGGGGAAGATAAAATATACAAGCCTGTTCGCGTTAATCCGGTCAATTTCGGACAGGATAGGGATCTTCTTTTATTTCTTCAGCGCGTACGGGATGAAGCGCATCGTTTCGCAGTTTCTTATCATCGGCAACAGCGCAGAGCGACAGCCATGCATTCAAAACTCGATACAATTTCAGGGATCGGCAGAAAAAGAAAAGCGGCTATGCTGAAAAAATTCGGAAGCATAAAGAAAATCCGGGCAGCATCTATAGAAGAGATAAGTGCACTGCCCGGATTGAATCGAAAGGTCGCAGAGACCGTGAAGAAAACACTGTCGGGATGAGACCTTTACTGGTCCAAGTTTTTTAGAACGGTTTTAAGTTCCTGAACCGCATCCGCCGATTTTTGGAGTGCCGCTTTTTCATCGTCCGCAAGTGTAATCTCAATAATTTCTTCGACACCGTTGGCACCCAGCTTTACCGGAACACCGATGAAGAGTTCGTTAAAGCCGTATTCCCCCTGCAAATATGCCGCACAGGGGAGGATCTTTTTCTTATCCTTCAGAATTGCTTCAGCCATTTCAACTGCGGCCGAAGCCGGTGCATAATATGCACTGGTCGTCAACAAACCGACAATTTCAGCCCCTCCCTTTCGAGTTCTTTCAACAAGGGCATCAATTCTGTCCTGGGACATCAGTTCGGTGATCGGTATGCCGGCAACGGTTGAGTAGCGAGGCAGAGGAACCATGGTGTCACCATGTCCGCCCAGAACAAACGCATGCGTGTTTTCAACAGAAACATTTAATTCCATGGCGATAAACGCTCTAAACCTGGCAGAGTCTAATACTCCCGCCATCCCTACAACTCTGTTTTGGGGAAATCCGCTGGCTTCATAGGCGACCTGGCACATGGCATCAAGTGGGTTGCTGACGATTATCAGGATAGAATCCGGCGAAAGTTTCGTAACCTGCTCGGTGACATTTTTCATAATTCCGGCGTTGGTGCTGATAAGGTCATCTCGGCTCATGCCCGGTTTCCTGGGAATACCGGCGGTAATGATGACAATATCTGAGTTGGCGGAATCGTCGTAAGTGTTTGTTCCAATAATATGTGAATCATGCTTTTCAATTGGCGCAGCCTCGGTGAGGTCGAGCGCCTTTCCCTGGGGAACGCCTTCGACAATATCGATCAAAACAACATCACACAGGTCTTTTTCTGCCAGCCGCTGGGCAGTCGTAGCCCCAACATTCCCGGCCCCAATAACAGTAACTTTTTTCTTCATGCTATTCTCCTTATTTAAATTCGGTAGTAGGCTCTAAATCAAGACCCAAAAAATAGCATAATTTTAATTTTTGTCAACAGGTTTTGTGATTCAAATATTGACATTATTCACAAAACAGGGTAGATTATTAATCAAATTAATTCGGGTTGATATAGAATTTCTATCCTCGCTTAGGAATGGGGTATCCATGAATATAAAACAGCAGATACAATCTCTCTTACAGGAAGCCGAACTCTACCGTACGCAGGGGTTACTGGTTGAAGCGAAAGGTAAATACAAAGATGCTGTGGGAGTGATTCAGAAGAACGATCAGATCAAGAACAGACAAAACATTATTGATGGTATCAACAAAAAGATTAAAGCGGTGGAAAGCGATCTGGATGCCTTTTTAAACGCTCCCATGACAGTCGAGGTTCCTGAACATGTCCAGGATCTCATTAAAAAACAGTTTGCCTTTGCACATGATAAAGATGAAGATGCCGCTGCGCTTGGGGGGGCGCTTGCACTCGCCAAGTTCGGGCAGTATGATCGGGCGATAAAAGAGTTTAAGGAATTACTGGGCAAAGATGCTGTCCGGGTTGAAGCCGCAAAGAATATTATACGGTGTCATGCCACTCTGGAATCACTAGAGGATGCCATTGCAGATTATGAAGAATGGTTTAAAAACAATATTTTTAACGCTGCTCAAATCAAAAATATTCGTGTTTTTCTTGAGACTCTTTTGGAGAAGAAGGGGGTCGAGCACAACCTTTCACGCATTGAAGAATCGGCCGCTGTGACCACGGAAAGTGTTCCAGGAGCAGACGCAAAAGAGGAAGAAGACGAAGAATTTATTGATATAAGCGCTTTGACAATCACCTTCGAAGACGGTCCCCGAAAAGGCGAAACGATAGAATTTGATGTAAACTTCCAATCGCAGAATGTTATTAGCTTATTATTTTCGAGGACTGAAAAAAAACTGGTCGAAAGCTTTACTATTGGACTCAAACTGAACCAGGTTCAGTTTATTTCACCTATTGCTATTTTTGCGGGATCCGGAATTGTAACCGAAAAAACAGAGATTAGCTCCGGTCCCCGGCAGGGTGATTATAGCTTGGATATAAAAATAGAGAGCGCAGGTTGATTATCGGGCTGTTTTTGATCGTGTGAGTCGCTATACATCAGAGTGGTGATGGTTGCGATGGCCGATTAAAATTGTTGAGCCGACGGAGAGATATTCGGCAACAATTGCTGAAGCATCTTTTTTTTGTGTGGAGAGAAATTAATGGCTATTTTTAATTTGCAGAAGCGAGAAATTGAATGTAAAGTAGTGTATTACGGGCCTGGAAGATGCGGAAAAACGACAAATCTTGAATATATCTATAAGTCATATAAAAAACAAATCACCGGAGATTTGGTTTCCGTCAACACGGAAGGGGATCGGACTTTGTATTTTGATTTTCTACCGATGGGGCTTGGAAAGATCAAGGGGTGTGATGTTCGCGTACAATTATACACGGTCCCCGGTCAGGTACAATATCGTTCTACACGGAAACTGGTCCTCATGGGGGTGGATGCAGTTGTATTTGTCGCGGATTCCCTTGCAGTAAGGCGCGAAAAGAATATGCTTTCTCTGAAAGATCTCCAGGAAAATCTGCGTGATTACAATCTCAGTATATTTCAGGTTCCCATAGTGATGCAGTATAATAAACGCGATCTCGCAGACCAGGGACTTCCCACCATGTCCGTTGAACAGATGGGGAAGGATTTAAACCGGCAGCTTAAAGCGCCAGAGTATGAAGCCAGCGCTCTTTCCGGTCCGGGTGTCGGCCCGACCTTAAAGGAGTGTTTAAAATTAACTTTACAGTCTTTGCAGAAACAGACGAAATGGGCACAATAGACAACAGATATGAGCAGTAAAACAAGTCTTTCAGGCAGTCTTGAATTTTTAGGTTTTGTGGATTTATTACAACTACTCGGTTCGAACGGAAGCTCAGGTGTTCTCCGTCTTCAAAGTAAATATGCCCCTGTTCCCGGCGTTGTTTATTTTTCCAACGGCAATCCCATTGATGCTGCAAACGCATCCAAGAAGGGACTTGAAGCACTTTTTTCGTTCTTTGGCTGGGCAGAAGGTGAATTTAATTTCAACAAGGATACCATTGAGCGCAAAAAAATTATTAAAAACAGCCGAATGGAGGTAATTTTAGATGGATTAAAAAAGCTGGATGATGGTATTGTTGAAAAGCTTGGTCCGGAGACCCTTGTCAAGACGGTCACTGATAAATCCGGTGGATCTTCACTCCCCCTTATTAAAGGCCCTCTTATCGATTATAATTATGTGGTCGACGAGGAGGAATTCTATGAAGGATCTAAAATAGTAGAGGAAGGAAAACACGGAAATTGGATCTGGGTGATATTGGACGGTATGGTCGATATTGTCAAAGAAACGCCGGATGGCCCATTTACAGTTGTAAAAATCGGTGCGGGTGCTTTTATTGGGGGAATGGCTTCATTTTTACTCGATGGCCATGTTCGAAGTGCTTCAGCGGTTGCCGCCGGTAAGGTTCAACTGGGGGTGCTTGATTCACAGCGTATCGCCAGTGAATATGCGCGAATGTCTTCCAGCCTCAAAGATCTTTTGAGAACGCTGGACAACAGGTTAACCCTTGTCACGAACAGTATTGTGGATATTCATCTGAAAAAGGACCGGCTGAGTGAATTTGTCAACGAGAAAAAGCAGATTATAAAACAGGGGGCCAAAGAAGAAAGGTTATTTGAAATTACAGACGGGAACGCGTATCTTGTTCGTACTACGGATAACGAACAGATAGCCCTGGCTGAGCTCGGTCCAGGTGATTATTACGGCCATTTTCCTTTTCTTGATTTGGGGCATGAGCCATATTCGGCTTCGGTCTATGGAACAGAAAATATTGAAGTGCGTGAATTAGATGTTGAAAGTATCCAGAAAGAATATGAGAAACTTTCATCCACTTTCAGGAACATCATTGAGAATATTACGACCAGCATATCTGTCACTACAATGCTTGCATGTGAACAGAAAAAAAAGAATAAGAAAAAATAGTTGCTGGAATTGGCAGCGTGTTTGTTGATAGAAATTGTGAATAAAAGGAGTCCGTGAAAGGTATGAATGAGAATAAAAGAGGAGCCATCCGTATAAATTCACTCAACCTGTCGTATATTGGTATTGATGAAAATAATGAAATTGTGAAGCAGGCGATAGGTAGAACTTTAAATATTTCTGAAAGCGGAATCCTGCTGGAAACACATTTCCCAATCGATACGGGGCAAATTGTTTCAATCACCCTGGCGCTTGAAGACGATTTGATCAACATGAGAGGTGAAGTCGTTTATTCAAGAGCAGGAAATGAAGAAAAATTTGAAACCGGGGTTAAGTTTTTCGAAATGGTTGATGAATCGCAGCAAACCTTAAAAAAGTATATTCAAGATTTTAAACATCAAGCCTAAATGATTCGCAGATGTTTATTTTACGTCCACTGGCCCTCTATTACCACCTCATAAAAACAAGGCTCCCTGTTTACGTTAATGTATTAATTCCAAATAATAAATGTTGAATACGGCAAAATAAGATGCAGATAAATTGTTGCCGGGAAAGCTAGAGTATGAAAATTGGCGTCATTTCTGACACGCATATGTCACAGCCTTTCGATTCACTTAATCGTTTGATGGAGAGTGTGTTCGCGGATGTTTCAATGGTGCTGCATGCGGGTGATCTGACCAGTCTGGATATACTCGAGGTTTTTTCAGGTAAAAAAGTTATTTCTGTTCGTGGGAATATGGATTATTATGATGTTTCCCAAAATTTGCCCGACAAAAGAGTCATCGAGGTAGAAGGATATCGAATCGGGTTGACCCATGGATGGGGGGCTCGAAATGGTGTTGAAGATCGGATAAAAGAAGTTTTTCAGAATGTTCAGGCCATCGTATACGGTCATACCCACACGCCTGCAAATCACATTAATGATGGGATCCTTTTTTTTAATCCCGGCGCGTTTCCCGGCACTATTTCTGCCGGGCAGAAACGATCCGTCGGTTTGCTGACAATCGATAACGGCATAAAAGGAACTATCATTAGTGTTTGAGACAGGTTCATCTTAAACGGCCTGTGAATGACAGGCTTTTATTTGCAAAGGAATATATCATGGAAAAAATTGTACTCGAAACAGATTTCCCAGGGTTAAATCTTGTCAAGAAGGGAAAGGTAAGGGATATATATGATCTTGGTGACAGCCTGTTAATGGTGGCAACAGATCGAATGTCCGCATTCGATGTAATAATGTCGGATCCCATTCCCGGAAAAGGAAAAATATTGACTCAGATTTCTCTGTTCTGGTTTGATATCATGCAGTCGGTAATTCCGAACCATATTATTGCCAGTGATGTTGAGGCCTATCCGGACAGCTGTCAACCCTATGCCGAATCCCTTCGCGATCGAAGCATGCTGGTTAAAAAAGCGGAACCACTCACGGTGGAATGTATTGTCAGGGGTTATATATCGGGGTCGGGCTGGAAATCCTATCAGGAAAATGGCACGATTTGTGATATCAGGCTTCCGGATGGTCTTAAAGAATCGGACAAATTGCCGGCGCCTATTTTTACACCTTCAACCAAAGCAGAGTTAGGCCTCCATGATATCAATATTGGCTTTGAAGAAACAGTAAAAGAAATCGGCGAATCCCTGGCGAATAGGGTAAGAGAAATCAGCATAAATATTTATGAAAAAGGATCAATTCTGGCGGAAAGTAAAGGGATTATCATAGCAGATACAAAGTTTGAGTTCGGTTTGGTCGGTGATGAATTACTTCTCATCGATGAAGTTTTGACACCGGACTCATCCAGATTCTGGCCGCAGGACTTATATCGACCGGGATTTCCACAGCAGAGTTTTGACAAACAATATCTGAGAGACTATCTGGAAACACTGGACTGGGACAAGGCACCTCCGCCACCGCCATTACCGGAAGAAATTATTCTAAATACGAAGAATAAATACCTCGAAGCATTAAATCTGTTGACCGGCAAAGATTATGCGCTATAAGGAACAAGTTGTCTGGCTGTCATCCATTGATTTTATGGATGACAGCTATCACATCACCACTGAAACGCATATTGATGATTTAAGTGAATCGATAAAATCTGCCGGGCTTATAAATTTACCTCTTTTGAAAAAGAAAGGTTCAAAATATACAATTGTCAGTGGGTTCAGGAGAATCAGTGCCTTAAAACAGCTCGGAAGAACTCGTATCAAATCCCGGATATTGGAACCGGGGACTGAGGAACTGGCGTGCATCAAATTTGCAATTGCTGACAATTCTTTTCAAAGGACGCTGAATCTCGTTGAAAACTCCCGGGCACTCTGCCTTCTCAGTCCGTTTTATAAAAATAATGACAGCCTTACCCGGGCTTCAATCGGTCTCGGTTTACCCGGCAGCCCTTCATGGAGCGACAAAATTAAAAATATCTGTCATCTTCCACTGCTACTTCAAAGGGCTATCATTTCTGGAGATATTTCTCTTCCCATGGCAATGGAACTGGGGATAATGCCGTCCGATGAGGCCTTGGCGGTTGTAAAACTCTTTGACGGCTTAAAACTGAGCCTGAACAAGCAAAGAGAGATATTAACGTTTATCAGAGAAATTTCTCTCCGAGAGACCCTATCCATTCTGGACCTCCTTGAAGACAACCGTTTAAAGGAAATATTAAACGATAAAGATCTGGACAGGGTTCAAAAAACCCGGATGATACGATTCAACTTAAAAAAGCGGCGATTTCCTGCAATTGTGAAAATCGAACAGGAATTTGAAGCCAAGCGGAAGCGGCTTAATCTGGTCCATGGATTGAAATTGATTCCTCCCAAAAACTTTGAAAGTACCGAATTCATGTTAACCATGAGTTTTAAATCTTTAACAGATTTGAAAAATCTTCAAACCGCTTTCAATAATATTCTGGAAGACTCTGTTTTAAAGCAAATAATTCCATGACGTATTATAAATTAATTTTGATTTTATACGATGAACCTGATAAGAAAACTTTTAAAGTTGGATTTCCCTTGTTAATAACTTTTTCTAATTACTGATTGCCGCAGTAGTCCAGATGTGTGGAATCGCGGTTTCGTTACAAAGAAAATGTCAGAATCCTGAACATATTTTAAAGGAGGCTTTCATGGCTGTCATTACAATTTCACGCCAGTTTGGTGCCGGTGGGATAACTCTGGGCGAAATGGTTTCAAAAAAGCTAAATTACACGTTCGTTGATGCTGAAATTATACAAATGGTAGCCAAAAAAGCGAAGGTTTCCACCCACTGGGTAGAATCCATAGAAAAAGAGGCCGGCGGTAAACTCTTAAAATTTATGACGGGACTGGTTTCGAAAAGTTTTGTTGAGCGTATCCTGGATGATAAAAGGGGGTACATAGACGAAGAGATATATGTCGATCTATTGAACAAAATAATCGTCCAGGTAGCAGAAGAGGATGATGTGATCATTCTGGGACGCGGAAGCCAATATATACTGCGGGACCGTGAAGACGCGTTTCATGTCCTGCTGATCGCCCATAGAGAGGAACGGGTTCAATTCATGGAGAAGCGTTATGACCTGTCCAAGACACAGGCGATTCAGTCTGTAAACCGTCAGGATAAAAGGAGAAGCAACCTGTATCGAAAATTCGGTAAGGAAGATTATGACCATCCGGATCTTTATCATCTTGTGTTGAATATGGGTAAACTCAAACTGGAGAAAGCGGCCGATCTCATCTATGACCTGGTGCGCTGAGAATTGGAGAAGAGGGTCCAAGGATTCAAGGG
>JAFDJC010000346.1 GCA_019307665.1 Deltaproteobacteria bacterium
GCTCAAAAGGCGGATGGCGGTTTTGGTTCTACCATCTGAAACATGCTTTGAGATACTGAAATGATGTTCGCCGAATTTTGCGATTTGGGGCAGATGGGTGATGCAGATAACCTGGTGATAACGCCCAAGGGAAGAGAGTTTTTTACCTACAACCTCAGCCACACTTCCTCCTATTCCGGCGTCAACTTCATCGAAAACAATGGTTTCGACCGCATCCGTCTTAGCCAATATGGCCTTTAAGGCAAGCACAACCCTGGAAAGTTCCCCGCCTGAGACGATATTGGAAAGCGGTTTTAGCGGTTCTCCCACATTTGGCGCAATAAGGAAGGTTGCGCGGTCTATTCCGGTTTCATTGATGGCGTTTCCCTCTGTTGTAATATATGGATCATTATTGTTATCCGCAGGTATTGTTTTAAATGATACCTTAAACTCTGTTTGCGACATTTTAAGTGTGGCAAGTTCTTTTTCCACTTTTTTGGCAAGGGTTTCGGCGGTCTGTTTCCTTTTTCCGGAAAGCTCCGTGGCCAGGTTGACAAGTTTGTCGTGCAGGCCGGAAAGCCTTTCCTGGATGTCAGCAATATTATCGGATATATTTTCAATTCCCGAAAGCTCATTGTCGATGGACTCAAAGTGGGAAAGCACAGCCTCAAGGGAGCCTCCGTATTTACGCTTGAGCTTGACGAGGGTGTCAATGCGCGCCTCAACCGTTTCGAGACGGTTTTCGTCGATTTCTATTTTTTTCAGATAAGTTCTAAGCTCTTCAGCAATATCCTCAAGATGAAAGGTGACTTTGGCAATGCTTTCTGCCTTTAAAGAGAGTTCAGGGTCTATCTCGGAAGCCTTGTCAAGATCCTTTTTCACAGCTGCAATGCGTTCAATAACCGCGCCCTGGGAGCTGTAAAGCTCATCAATGCTGCCGTGGACCGCCTGAAAAAGTGCCTCTCCATTTTTCAGGCGAATCCGCTCCTGTTCAAGTTCGACGTCTTCTCCTATAATTACGGATGCTTCCATGATCTCTTTTTGCTGGAATTCAAGCAACTGAACTTGTTCAGCCTGACGTTTTTTTAATGCCTTCAGGTCATTAAGATTCTGAATCAAAGGAAGGATTTCGTGAAAACACCCGTAAACCTCTTCACGCAGGGGCATCAAACCTCCAAACTGATCAAGTATTATCAGATGCTGTTCTTCTTTTAATAGTCCCTGGTGAGCATGCTGTCCTGAGATACTGGCCAGATTTTCGGTTATGGAATTCAGGAGCTGAATGGTGGCAAGCCGTCCGTTGATGTAAATCCGATGTCTGTCACTGCGGGAAATAATCCTTCTTGTCAACAGTCCTTCTTCAGGATCATAACCGTTTTGTTCCATGATTTCGGCAATTACACTGGCAGGTGTGATCTTAAACAGCGCTTCGAGTTCAGCAGTCTCACATCCGGTACGGATAAGGCCGGAGGATGCTCGGCTGCCAAGTAAAAGATTGACCGCATTGATGATGATGGACTTGCCTGCGCCGGTTTCCCCGCTCAATATGGTTAGTCCATCTGAAAATGATATCTGAAGGTCGTCGATTATGGCGAAGTTTTTAATGGAGATTTCTTGAAGCATAAAAATAATGTGCCAACCTGGATTAGTCAAAATGATTTTATTGCACATCATTTGGCGTTTGTAAAGATTCTTGTTCCTTCGTTTTTTTACATAATTGACCTTAACCCCAAATTCCTTGACAGATCAAGAAGGTAGGGTTAATTGTAAAAAAAACAACCTTGCGATAAGTATGTTAACCCGCATTTCTCATGAAGAATTTATTTTGGTTATAAAAACAACAAGAAACCGATTTAAAATCAATTTCTCGCATTGGATTTACTCTTGTTGAGAAAAGCTAAGAATTAAAGCCAAAACGTGTGAATTTCAATATAAGGTAAGTATGCCGCGAGAAACCACTTCCCTCACCATTATGTTTGCCGACATTGCACGCAGTACCCGGTTTTACGAAACACTGGGAGATATAAGCGCTCAAAGACTCATGTCAACGTGCCTTTCCAGGCTTTCAGATGTGGCTTGTCAGCATCAAGGCTCGGTAATCAAGACCATCGGAGACGAGGTGATGTGCACCTTCCCGGATGCCGACCAGGCTGTCAATGCTGCCAAGAACATGCAAGAGGCCTTTGAAAAAATGCCTGACATCGAAAATTGCGACTTGGGTACCCCAAACATATATATCGGAATTCATACCGGCCCGGTTATAAAGGAGGAAGATGATATCTTCGGAGATTCGGTCATTTTGGCTGCCCGTATGGTTGCATTAGCAAAACCTCGGCAGATTCTCATCACCGAACAGACAGTAAAAGCATTGACACCGGACTACAAAGCCTTTGTGCGGTACGTAGATAAAGAAACAATAAAGGGTAAAAAAGGCAAACTCAAAATCTATGAGTATATTTGGGAACAGGATGATGTAACCGTAATCCTTGAGCGTTCTTCAACCTCATCAGTATTACAATCCTACCTGGAACTAAGATGTGGCAATGTAATAATAAAGGTCGATCATCTTCAGCCCAGTATTACAATGGGCCGTCAAAGCCACAACGATCTGGTGCTGGATTATGAACGTATTTCCAGGTCTCACGCCAACATCGAGAACAGCCGTGAAAAATTTATATTGATGGACCATAGTTCCAACGGCACTTATGTACATCCCCAGGGTGAAGCCGTCATACATATTACTAGAGACGAAGTGCAGTTGTTCGACTCTGGAATTATTAGCCTTGGCCGAAAGGCGTCTCCGGGATCACCGGGTGCAATTCATTATACTGTCAAGCAGTGAGTATAACTATTGTCCATCCAGAAACAGCATCTTTCGGCCCAATACCGCGTTCTCGGGTTTTTTCGATCCTCGACGTAGGCGCACTACG
>JAFDJC010000347.1 GCA_019307665.1 Deltaproteobacteria bacterium
TTTTTGTTAAAGATATAAATAACTTGCCAAATAGCATTTGATACAAGTAGCATGAACCGGGAAAAAACACTAAATAATCAATAAAAACAAAATAATAAGGCGAAATATATATTCCGGATATTGGTCATTTCCCAATTATATTATGCATTGGAAATCTCAATATTTAAAAATTTAGAATGAATATTGGGTGTGTCGTTTTGTGGTATTATATAATTTATGTCACAATCTCTCTCTATTTTTTTAAAACCGACAATACTAATAAGTTGTTTGATCAGTTTAACCTGTTGTAATAAAAGCAAAAAAATGTCTGATTGCGCAAGTGGCATATTATTTGCAAGCTTTAAACAAATAGTACAATAAGATCATGTGTTTAATTGAAAAGGCGTTTGAATTGTGAAAAAACAGATAACGATGATGGTTCAATCATGAGATCAGCAAAAAACAAGCATTACATTTTTAGGCCGAATAGTGAAAAAAAAGATCATCAGGCAAAGCCGATATATCAAATTCGATCATCCTCCCATGGTAGCGATGGAAGCCGCCGTAAAACCGGAGGCAAGGGCCAATTGGTTGATATATTGAACTATATCAATTTTCAGGGTAGTACAATTGTCGCCAATTTCAAGCATAAAAAATTTAATCGCTCCATTACCCGTCATTTGAGGACAAGGCCGTGTCATGGCAGCAGGCTTGACTGTTTATGGGCGAACCGAACCGGTATTGATCAAATTCTAAAATTTTACCAGTTCCAAAACCTTCTCATTACAGATGAAAACATGCTTTTACTTGTTATCCCTGAATTGATCGGCATAAATAAAGACGATATCAGCTTTAAGCTTCCGGAAAAATACACGGAAATAAGTAAACGGAAAGTCAAAAGGCAAGCATGTACAGGCATTGATGTTCAAATGGCCCAGGAAAGTTCAATTTATTCAGGTAAACTGGTCGAATTCAGTCCCCTGACATTTAGAGTCGAAGTGTCCGCGACGCCACCACAGAATTTCCTCTGGATTAATCCGGAGTCCAAGGTTAACCTGATATTATCGTCTGCAAATGAGAACCTCTTTTCCGGAGAATGTAAAATATTAAGACAAACCAGTGGCTCTAAAACCAGAACCTATATTCTTGAAGCCGTAAAACACCAGGTGCATGTGTTTAGGCCCACGGAGCACCGCAGTGCCCGCATTAAACTTGTCCCTTCACCTGATATCATTTTCAAGCACCCATTTACCGGAGAGATGATCAGTAGAAAAATTGTGGATGTTTCCGGTTCAGGCTTTGCTGTGGAGGAGGCCGAAGAAAGCTCAGTGCTTTTACCGGGAATGGTTATCCCTGAGCTCGATTTGTGTTTTGCCGGCGACTTCAGGCTGAAATGCATGGCACAAATCTTATACAGAAAACATATTGAAAATGATGACGGCAACCTTGTTAAGTGTGGTATTGCTATTCTTGACATGAATCTTAGAGACCATATGAAATTGATGGCCATTCTTAATCAGGCGGAAAACAAGAATTCATATATTGACAACAAAGTAAACATTGACGCCTTATGGAAACTTTTTTTTAAAACAAGACTTATTAATCCTGAAAAATATAAATCCATGCAGGTCGGCAAGGAAAAGATTAAAGCATCCTATAAAAAATTATATGACAGTAATCTCGATCTGGCACGGCATTTTATATATCAGACTAATGGAACTATAAAAGGTCATACGGCGATGCTGCGCTTTTACGAAAAATCATGGCTGATTCACCATGAGGCCGCAGGATCACCTATTGTCAGAGCAAGACTGGGCGCATTAAGTCAAGTTGCACGGTTTGTGTGTGATTCCCACAGATTTTCTTCAATACATATGGATTATATAATGAATTACTTCAGCCCTGAGAACAAGCTCAGCAACCTTGTCTTTAGAGGGACGGCCAGGAGTATAAATGACCCTACGCGCTGCTCACTTGATTCCTTCGCTTATTTTCATTACAAGAGATCGGGTTTCAATGAACTACCGCTTTCCGAACCATGGCGACTGATCAAAACTACCCCCCAGGACCTGGCTGAACTTGAAGATTTTTATAATTTTGAATCTAAGGGCCTCATGACCAAAGCTCTTGACCTCTCGGAGAAGATGGCGGGATGTCAAGATCTCTCTAAAGAATATCAAAAGCTGGGCTTAAAAAGAGGACAATATCTTCTGTCACTTAAAAAGCATGATAGTTTGAAGGCTGTTATTCTTGTCAATATATCAGACATCGGGCTTAATATTTCGGACCTGACCAGCTGCATCAAAGTATTTGTTCTGGATCAGGAATATCTTCCGCAACGTATACTATATTCAATGCTGTACAAGGTCCTTGTAAAAATTAAGCGAAGTGAAATTCCGGTGCTTTTATTTCCTACCACATATGCAACCGAACAGGCGATTCCGATTGAGAGCTATTATTATCTGTGGATCCTTAAGGCACAGCATTCGGATCAGTTTTTTAACTATATTAACTGGCTGACAACGCCCAAGTCAGAAGCATAGCTTCTAATATTTTATCTGTGGAGTTACCGAAGCAACTTACGGAAACGGTTATGAATTAAATTAGAGCCGCTTTTTTTGCTTTTGCCGTTATCAGAACCGAATAGCATACCTGGAACAATAAAAACGGAAGAAAGATAAATACTCTTTGATTACCCTGTATGTTAATCATTATAACTGCCCCAATACCTTGTGTAATGCATACGCAGAATTGGAAGCAGCTGACCGTTACATGACTGTGCCCGAGCCTGTTAAAAAGTTGGTAAAGATGAGAGCGGTGAGCGGCAAAAACATTTTCTTTATTAATCAGTCGTCGGGTGAACGTAAACAACGTATCATATATATAATTAAACATTAGAAGCGGTATAACAAACAAGGATGTGTGTGCGCTGCCCACATCACCCATGAACAGGCTCGGTTTCGGGAAATTAAAGACCAGAAAACCTAGAGATCCTGAAATAATGGTATAACATATAATATAAACAAATGTACTCCCCTGGTTGAAGCTTATAAAACAGAAAAACAGGCTTGTAATTACCGCCTGTCCTGCGGCCATTCCATTAAGACCATCCATAAAATTATATGCATTTGTGAGCCCGACAATCCAGAGGAAAGTAATAATGTAACCGGCAATACCGAGTTGAATTGTGCCTGTCCAGGGAAGTGAAATACTGTGAATGACAACTCCAAAAGTGATGGCAACTGTGGCGGCAATCACATGGCTTGCAAGTTTTACAATAAAAGGTCTTGCGGTCAGATCATCATATAGAGATATCGCCGCCACCAGGACAGCTGAAAACAGAAACCCATAAAAATATTTTTTTTTAATCATCGTTGCATCGCCAAAAAACCATATCGCGAGAACGCCTATTAAAAATGTGATGACAATTACAATACCACCTGATTTTGGGACAGGAAAATCATGGGAGGAGCGCCGGTTTGGAACATCCATTATTTTGACACGGTTGATCATGAAACGGCAGACAGCAATTGATATAAGAAACAGACAGACAGCAAAAAGAATGTGTGTGAAAAAAGCATATCTTGTCATTTAATAAATCCCGGCTTTTGTTCTAAGAGACTAGCCTTTCATGCATCTCAGTTTTGCAAGATCTTCGGCATAGCCGTAAAGGTGAAGGCCTTTGCTTTCGACTATCATTTCACCGTCTTTAACACCGATTTCGGAAGC
>JAFDJC010000008.1 GCA_019307665.1 Deltaproteobacteria bacterium
AATTCATGGAACAGATACCCTCTCTTGGAAAACCGGCAGTTGCTTTAAAAGGGCAGATCACAGGTCCTTTTACTCTTGGCACAGGCGTTTCTGATCAAAACGGCCGGGCGATATTTTATGATGACCGCTTAAGAGATGCCATGGTGAAACTTCTGGCCTTGAAAGCCGGATGGCAGGTCAGACAGCTCTCAAAGTTCGGACGCCCGGTGATCATATTTTTTGACGAACCAGCCTTGGCCGGTTTTGGTTCATCTGCATTTATCGGTATATCCGAAGATGAGATTGCTGCCTGTTTTGCAGAAGTGATAGAAGCGGTTCATAGAGAGGGCGGGCTTGCGGGAATCCATGTTTGTGCAAATGCGGAATGGTCGATTATACTCGATTCTCCTGCAGATATTGTAAGCTTTGATGCCTATGCATTTTTTGACCGTTTCAGCCTGTATCCTGACCATATAAGGCGGTTCATGGCAAAGGGCGGAATTTTGGCATGGGGGATAGTACCTACCATGTCTGTGGAAGATATTGAGAAAGAGACAGCTGAGTCTCTTGTTTTAAAATGGAAGGAGCAGGCAGGCCGAATTGAAAAGCTCGGTATAGACAGTTCGAAAATTAAAGCCCAGTCTCTTATAACGCCAAGCTGCGGCACAGGATTTTTAAAGCTTGAGCATGCAATAAGGGTTCTTCAGCTGACCCGGGAGGTTTCAGACAGGGTGCAACGTGAATATTGATCAACTAAACAGTTAAGTGAAAAAGAGGTTTTTTATGTTAGACAAAAACAAGAAAAAAAATTTTACAGGCGCAACCAAGTATGTACTCGATGATGAACTTGCACAGATTGTAAACATTTCCACGGCATTGGAGATGCCGCTTCTTCTTAAAGGAGAGCCGGGCACCGGAAAAACAATGCTGGCACATGCGGTTGCGGAAAACTTAAAAATGCCCCTGCTAATTTTAAATGTTAAGTCCAGTATGAAGCTGGTTGAGGCGCTTTATCAATATGATACACTCACACGGTTGAACGACAGCCGGTTTGGTGATTCAAAAAGAGATGTGAGCAATATCGAAAATTATATCAAGATGGGAAAAATCGGTCAGGCCTTTACGGCAGATGAGAGAACCGTTTTATTGATTGACGAGATAGACAAGGCCGACACCGATTTTCAGGATGACATGCTGGATGTTTTGGATCAGATGCAGTTTGATATTATTGAGATTGATAAAACAATGTCCGCTAAAAACCGGCCGGTGATCATCATTACATCAAATGCAAAAAAGGATCTGTCCGATCCGTTTCTGGGGCGGTGCAATTTTCATCATATTGCATTTCCGGATCCCAAAATGATGAAAAAAATTATCAATGTGCACTTTCCTGATATCAATAATGAACTTATGGACAATGCCGTGTCAACCTTTTACAGACTACGTGAGATTGAGTCCATAGAAAAGCGTCCGGCCACCCGGGAGCTGATCAACTGGATCAGAGCGCTGGAAAACGATCCGGACTTTAAGCCGAAAAAACTGGCAAAGGGCGATGTACCGTTTTTAGGCGTGCTGTTTAAAAAGAGCCAGGATTATGTGAGAGCCGCCGGTAACGTAACGCGTCGAAGGGTATTTTAATGTTTGTCGATTTTTTTTATCATATTAAAGAAGCCGGCGTGCCGGTGAGTCCGACTTCTTTTTTAACCCTGCATAAGGCGCTTGCCGGAGGGCTGATCTCATCCCTCGATGATTTCTACACTTCCGCAAGGTCCATACTTGTGAAAAGTGAGCGCTACTTTGATCTTTTTGACCAGGTTTTTGCGCATTATTTTAAGGGTGCTGAACTGCCCGATACTGAAGGGATCGAGCTTGATGCAATAGCAAGGGCCATGCTTGAACAATGGCTGAATGATCCAAAAGAGCTGGCTGAAGCACTCGGCATAAGTGAATCGGAACTGAGCAAACTGACTCCCGATGAACTGATTGAATATTTCAAGGAAAGGCTGAAAGAACAGACAGAGCGTCATGATGGTGGAAACAAGTGGATCGGAACCGGCGGGACGTCTCCTGTAGGGCATTCCGGGTTTCACCCGGAAGGCATGCGGGTCGGTGGCGTTTCAAGAAACAAATCAGCCATTAAAGTTGCCATGGAAAGAAGGTACAAGGACTACTCTCTTGATGGGCCTTTAACGCAAGCCATGATCGGTGAGGCATTAAAGCGCCTTCGAAATCTGATTCCCAGCGGCCCCAAGGATCAGGTAAATATCCATGAAACCATTTACCAGACCATGAAAAATGCCGGTGAAATAGAGATCATTTTTGACAGGCGTCTGAAGGACAGACTTAAGGTAATCCTTGCCATCGATAACGGCGGCTGGTCTATGGACCCATATATCTCCGTCGTTCAGACGCTTTTTGACTACGCACGCGCCCAGTTCAAAGATGTTAAGACATATTTTTTTCATAACACAATTTATGATACGGTTTGGGAAGATCCGTCCAGGTTTAAAAAGCCTTTTCGAATTGATGATTTTGTAAGAAAGGATCCTGAAACACGGCTGATTATAATAGGTGATGCCAGCATGGCCCCTTATGAACTGATGGCCAGGGATGGGTCGATATATATACAGGACAGGAGCGGAAAACCGAGCCTGCAGCGCTTAAAGGATCTCGCGGATATGTTTCCTCACAGTATCTGGTTGAATCCGGTTCCGCCCCGCATGTGGAACTATACGCAGACGATTCTATCGATAAGTCAGGTATTTCCCATGTTTGAGTTTTCCATTGATGGCCTTGAAAAGGGTATTACACAGTTAATGTTAAAAAAGACCTGATGCGAATGTCCGGCATTACCGAGCTTGCCAAAAAAATTCAGGAACTTGACGAACAGCTTGCAGCCTGTAGTCGCTGCGGGATGTGTCAGGCTGTATGCCCCCTGTTTTCTCAAACCGGGCAGGAAGCTGATGTGGCCCGGGGAAAACTGGCGCTTCTTGATGGGTTAAAGGAAGCGATGTTTAAGGATCCAAACGGCGTTATGGATCGTTTGAATCGCTGTCTTCTCTGCGGGTCCTGTGAGGCAGGCTGCTCCTGTGAAGTGAATATACTTGAAATATTTTTTAAGGCCAGGGTAATCCTTGCCGGATACAAAGGGCTGTCGTTAACCCAAAAAATTATTTTAAGACAGATCCTTTTGAGACCTGCAACATTCGACAAGGTAATAAAGACCGCTGCAAAGTATCAAAGCCTTTTTACAAGGGCCGCAAATGAAAGCCAGGATACATCCTGTGCCCGGTTTTTCGCTCCTGTACCATCTACACGGCATTTTAAGCCTCTTGCAGGCAAACCGTTTCATGAATTACGACCGTTCATCAACACCTCTCCCGGCAAATCAGACATTAAGGTGGCTTTTTTCCCGGGCTGTCTGCTGGACAAGGTGTTTCCCAATATTGCTGATGCGGTTGTCAAGGTGCTTGAATATCATGGAGTGGGTATTTTTATGCCAAAGGGTCAGGGTTGTTGCGGTATTCCCGCTATTTCATCAGGTGATATAAAAACATTTAACGGGCTTGTTGACCATAATATTAAACTGTTTGAAAAAGGTGAGTTCGATTACCTTGTAACGGCATGTGCTACCTGTACCTTTACCATTAAAAAAGTCTGGCCGATGATGTTTGAAAATAGCTCCAGGGAAGTTCAAAAGAGTTTAATGGTTATAGCAGAAAAAACCATTGATATCAGTAACTTTCTGGTGTCGTACGTAGGTGTATCTCACTCTGAAAGCATTATGGGAAATGCAGAAACAGTTACTTATCACGACCCTTGCCACCTGAAAAAATCTCTCGGCATATACAAGGAACCGAGAACGCTTATCAGGGCAAATCCGTCTTGCAGTTTTTCTGAAATGGAAGCGCCCGACAGCTGTTGCGGTATGGGAGGAAGTTTTAATTTTAAATACTATGAAATGTCATCTGATATCAGTGAGAAAAAAAGAGATCATATTATCGCTTCTAAAAGTACTACCGTTGCAACCAGTTGCCCGGCATGCATGATGCAGATTGCCGATATTTTGTCAAAACATAATGATCCTGTTGTTGTAAAGCATGTAATTGAGCTGTATTATGAATCGATTAAAACATTTAGGGGGAGGGAGACCAATGAATCATCACCATCATGACCATGAAATAAAGAGTGAACTGACATTTGACGAAAAGTTGGAAAAGCTCCTCAGTCATTGGATAAAGCATAATGAGGATCATGCCGAAACATACAGGGAATGGATGGCAAAAGCTGAAGATAATGGTCTGGCAAATATCGGCAAGATCCTTTTAGAAGCAGCTGACCTGACGCTTCAGATAAACAGTAAGCTAAAAGAGGCGCTAAAGCAACCTATTGTTTAGGTTGATAAAAGATTGATTTCAAGTACTTATGCGGGGCAAACAAGGGGGTTTCATTGGTCAGCGATTCTGTCGAACCGATCAACAAGTAGCCATCAGGCACTAAAACATCTGCAATTTTATTGTAAAGTCTTTGTCGTTCTTTCTGGGTAAAATAAATCGCAACGTTTCTGCATAATATAATATCGAACTTTTCAAAACCTATTAAGGGCTTTAAAAGGTTAATTTTTTGAAATGACGCCATGACTCGCAGTTCATCTTTAATTTTCCAACCGTCTCCATCAGGATCGAAATACTGTTTAATCCTTGCAGCGGAAAGCCCCCTTGAAATTTCAAATTTATTGTACCTGCCATAGCTGGCTCTTGCGATAGCTTGGCCGGATATGTCCGTACCGATGAGTGTGATGTTATATTTATCCGGATGAAGGTACAGCTCTTTCAGCAGAATTGTGATGCTGTATACTTCCTGACCGGTGGCGGCAGCAGCACTCCAAATTCGGATTTTAATAGGCGTATCCGGCGGAGCTAAGGCTTTTCGCTTATCGATCAGGTCGGGAATTATTTTATGCTGCAACAGCTCGAATGGTGCAATATCACGAAAGAAATAGGTTTCGTTTGTTGCAATCGCATCGATTATTCTTTTTTCAACAGCGCCTGTTTTATCTGACCTGCATTTATAGTAAAGTTCGGAAAAGGTCGTACAGCTCATGTCATCAAGAATAGGACCCAAACGTGTTTCTACCAAATACTCCTTGCCCTGATCAAGTGTGATGCCTGATATCTCGAGGATATATCTGGTAAAAACGTTATATTCTTCAGGCGTAATTTTATACATTAAATTTCAATTGCCTTAGTTTTTCTCACACTTTTGTAAATTAGATGGTATCTTTAATTGATTCTACAATTTGATCAATAGGTACGACAATGTTGGCATGGCCTGCATTTATAACTTCCCGCGGCATACCAAAAACAGTGCAGCTTGCTTCATCCTGTGCGATTATAATCGAACCGTTTTCCTTCATAAGCTTTGAACCTATAGTACCGTCAGATCCCATCCCGGTCATTATGACTCCTGTTGCCCGGCCCATGAAATATAATGCAACTGATCTGAAAAGATAATCTACCGAAGGTTTGCAACTGTTTTCAGGCGGGTCATCGGTTATTCTGATAATTCTGGAGTGTCCGCCTGCAGCTGCTGCAACCTTCATCTGCTTTCCTCCCGGAGCGATGAAAATAGTATTGGCACTCAAAATTTCTCCGTCTTTAGCTTCTTTGACATCAATTGAACATTTGGCGTCAAGGCTTCGTGCAAGAGACTGGGTGAAGATTGGGGGCATGTGCTGAACGATCAGGATCGGAACGCCGATATCTTTTGGGATCATCGGCAGCATTTTGGCAAGAGCGTTGGGGCCGCCTGTGGAAATCCCTATGGTTACGATTTCAGATTTTGTTTGTTGCCGATTTGATAGTTTTAATATGCTTTCATCGCTTGTTTTAACATAAGCCGGCTTTTTTTTGATTAACCGGGGTTTATCATGCTTTGTTTTCGGAACCGTCTCACCCTTAAGTATATTTTTTATATCTCGCCGCCTTTGAAACGCTTTCAACATATGGACCAGGATGTTTTTTATTGCTTCACGGTTTTCAGCCATTGTTCCTGAATCCGGCTTGGGAATAAAGTCGAATGCGCCGAGTTCAAGGGCGGTTATTGTCATATCTCCACCCTCATGGGTAAGTGTACTAAGTACGATAGCGCCAACATCCCATTTTTCTTTTTTTATATGGGCGAGAACTTCAATGCCGTTCACTTCAGGCATCTCAATATCGAGCGTGATGAGGTCAGGCTCAAGGGTCGTAATTTTTGACAGAGCGATTTTGCCGTTGCTGGCTGTTCCGACAACTTCTATGTCTGGGATTTCAGCCAGAATATCACTGACAATTTTTCTGTAAACAATTGTGTCATCAACAACCAAAACTTTTAAACTTTTAGTATTATCCATTCAAATCGCTCTAAGTATGTTTATTGCTGAAGGTTAAAAGACAAGGGCTGGTGTATTATTCATCCATAAGAACCGCATCAATACTAAGAATACCGATCAGGCGGTTTTCAGTCTTCAAGACACCCTGAAAATATTTTCCCTGAACTCCGCTGATATTTGCCGGTGCAGGTTCTATTTTGTCCGGGTCGGCCAGCAGAACATCACTGATTTGGTCGACCAGAAATCCGATATATTCATCCTGTGAATTAACGATAATATTTCGATTTTCGCTGGCTGTATTAGCAGGTGCCAGGCCAAGCTTTTTTCCAAGATCTATAACCGTTACAATTTGTCCGCGAAGATTCAGGACGCCTTTAATATATTCTTTTGCCTGGGGAACCCAGGCTATATCCATATTTCTATTAATTTCCTGAATGTTCAGTATATCAATTCCGCATAGTGCATCACCAATATAAAAAGTGGCCAGCTCAAGAACTTTATTTTTTTCCCTGTCTTCCTGCATGAACTCTCCCTAATATTTGTTGCTATAGACCCGTCCCTCAGGAATCAGATGCCCCCAGGTATTTGTTAAGAGATGTAATCAGTTTTTCACGGTTCATTTTAATTTGGTAGTCGTCTATTCCGGCGCTTTTCCCCTTTAAGATATCATCATCACCGGCAAGTGATGTCATGGCGATTATTTTTAAATTTGAATATTTTTCATCGGCCTTAACTTTTGCGGCAAATTCAAAACCATCCATTTTCGGCATTTCAATATCGGTGACAATAATATCTATTTCATCTGAATGCCGGCCAAGGAGGTCAAAAGCTTCCTCCCCGTCTTCAGCAACGATCACACGGTATCCTTCATCCTGTAAAAAACCTTTTACCTGGTTTCGAAAAAATTCAGAGTCTTCGGCAAAAAGAACAGTTGCGATGCCTTCTTTGGGCAGATCGTCAATTGGTTCGCCAGTGACCCAATCCGGGCTGAAAATTTTAACCGCTTCGAAAATATCAACCATCAATGTAGTATGACCGTTAATAATGCTCGACCCCATAATGCCGGGCTGTTTTAACGTGAAAGCGTCAATTTTTACGGCGATGTCAATGGAGTCGACTGGGGGTGTGACAAGCAGCCCGACTTCTCTTCCGGAAAGCATAAACACGATTACTTCAAGTTCTTTAATATCCGGAAGTGGTTTGACATTGGTTACTTCACTTAGTGAAAATAAGGGGAGGGTTCCACCGCGATATTGAATAACTCTCTTGCCGCCCACATCTTCTATATTCGAAACTTTTATTTTTTCAATACGCTCCACAAGTCCGAGAGGGACGGCAAACTGTTCTTGTTCATCGTTTCTGAACAGCAGAAGAGACGTCTTGTCACTTGCTTCTTTCTTAGCCTGTTCAGATTCCAGCGCAGCTTCGACAACCCTGTCGGCTCCTTTAAGAGAAGTGAGTTCAGCCATCTGGGCAAGACCTGCAATATCCAGAATCAGAGCGACCTTACCGTCGCCCATAATGGTGGCCCCGGCATATCCGCCGCAGCTTTTTAAATGCCTGCCAAGTGGTTTGACGACGATTTCTTCAGAATCGCGTAGCCGGTCAACAATCATTCCGTATTTGAGTACTCCTGCGGAAACCACAGCAATATTTAAAGCGCTATTGCTACTAGTGCGCCTTTCATCTGTCTGGCGCGGAACCATCTTTTTTTCGGCCTGTTTTTTTTCTTCATATTCATCTTCAGAATTGCTATTTGCTTTAAAGAAAGGGGTTGTTGTTGACCGCCTGTCAGCAATATTTTCACGCCGTTCATGATGTACTTCTTTATCATCAGGGTCCGTGAATGTTTTTTTGAAATCAAGAATTTTTGAA
The DNA here is from genome assembly GCA_019307665.1 of Deltaproteobacteria bacterium. Lineage (GTDB taxonomy): Bacteria > Desulfobacterota > Desulfobacteria > Desulfobacterales > SURF-7 > JAFDJC01. The sequence continues at coordinate 8,228 of JAFDJC010000008.1, forward strand.
AGGTTTAAAAGGGGTAATAGCGTGCCGCGAAGTCTGACGATTTCTGCATCTCCGACTTTCTCTATTCTTTTTTTAATTTGAGCTGCCGGTATTCTCAAAAGTTCATTCAAGTTTACCTGGGGAATCGCATAGCGCTCAGCGCCTGATGAAATGATCTGGCTGGGAATAATTGCAAGCGTCAGTGGGAGCTTAATACGTATTTCAGTACCTTTTCCCAACCTTGATTCAATATCGACGATTCCTCCCAACCTGTCAAGATTCGTCTTGACAACATCCATGCCTACACCCCTGCCCGAAACGTCAGTAACATTTTTTGCAGTGGAAAATCCGGGCAGAAATATCAGTGCAATTTTTTCTTTTTGCGACATGAGGCCGGCCTGTTTTTTGCTGATCAAGCCTGCTTTGATTGCTGCGGAGGCAAGCATCTCACCGTCCATACCCCTGCCGTCATCTGACACTTCAATATTCACCTGGCCGGCTTCGTGAAATGCGTTCAGCTTGATTTGGCCTGTGGGATTCTTGCCGAGTCTCCGTCGTTCTTCCGGACGTTCTATGCCATGGTCAACAGCATTTCGTACAAGATGGGTCAGGGGATCACTGATAGATTCAATGATGGTTTTATCAAGTCCAACATTTTTTCCTTCAATGATGATACTGACCTGTTTGCCGATACTGCTTGCAATATCCCTTACAACACGTGGAAACTTGTTAAACACGTTTGCAATAGACTGCATTCTTGTCTTCATGATCGCTTCCTGAAGCTCGGAAGTTACCATATCGACTCTCTGGGCAGACAATTCAAGTGTTCTTGTATTGCCGGATGTAAGACCCTGAATAAGTTGATTCCGACTAAGAACCAGTTCGCCTGCAAGCGTCATCAAAAGGTCGAGAAGGCTTACGTTAACACGTAGTGAGGTTTGGGAAACATTCGGTTTTATTTGTAGTATAGGTGTATCAGGTTCCGTATGAATGTCGGATTGACTGTCAAGTCCACTTTCAGTGCCGGGATCGGGTTCCGCAATAGCATCATCCACTTGTGATATCGTCTCTTCAGGTTCAGACATCTCTGCTTTTGGTATTTCTTTTGGCTGTTCTATTTCAGACCGATTGGATTTTACGGCATACATGTCCGATGTCATATTATGCACATATTTACTGTTTACATCAAAAAGCGAAGGAATGATTTCCGGTTCTATCACTGAAGCAAACAGGATATAGAAAGGTATTTTGTTCGGGATATCATTATCAAGCGTGCCGACAGACTTGACATCAACCATGGACTGAATAATGGTTCCACTGTTAACCAGAGATTTCAAAACCTCCAGAGGCGATCTGTTTTTTCTTTGTATATCATGAATCAGATCATATTCGACCAGGTAAATGAATTTGCCCTCTTTTTTGGCCTGTTCAATATCAAATTTAGGCGCCTGCATAAGCTTTTTGCCGTCAGGCAGCGAAACATCAACTATATCTGAAATACTTTCTTTTTGATTGTTCGGCAATGAAGCGGTTGCTATGCCGACAAGAGAGACAATATGTTCATCTATATCAGCTGTTTCACTGTTTTCGATGTCATCAATCATGAATCGTAACTTGTCAAAAGCCTTCAAAACAGTACTGATAACTTCAGGTTGGGGCGATATTTCCCTGCCCCTCATCATGCCGAGGACATTTTCAATTTTATGCGCTAGTTTTTTTATGTTGGAAAGACCCACAAAGCCCGCACCGCCCTTTATGGAATGAGCGGCACGAAAGACCTTATTCACAAGGTCTGTATCAAAATCACTTCCTGCCTTTTCGATCGTCAGAAGATCAGTTTCAATATCTTCCAAATGTTCATAGGATTCTTCAATGTACATTTGCAAGGTATCATCATCTTCGATCATTATTCAGCTCCTTTGGGCTTAGGTTTAGAAGTGCCTCAATAGAACCTCAAAATCTTGAGGTGTTTTTTGAAGTTCATGTTATCTAATTACAAAATGCATATAGGATAATTTTGTGCAAGTCAAACCATCACTGAATGGAAAATACTTAATTATATCAATTTCACGAACGTCCCCCCCCCCCCTTCTTCTTATTTGTTTTCCTCTTTTAGTATATACCTGAAAAGGCAGTGGTCTTTTCCGGTTTTTTGACGCTGTTCAAGGACTAACTTTACGTCAGGATTATAACCGTCAAGGATAGCATAATCCGCATACTTGCAGTATAATTTTGCGTATTCACCAAGGCCCCATTTTTCAGCAGCATTATAGAAGTTGCATGAGCTGACTTCTGCTTCAAGGTCACCATCGGGCAGACTGGGTTTGGCTGAAAAATTGTCAGGGGAGATATCCGTGTAAAGCAGCCAATTTCGTAAAGATAAAGGTTTCCCAAGGTCTTTTGCGGTTTGTGCGATCCGTTTTCCTCTTTCTCTTCCAAAAGACTCTACAGCCTTTTTGATCAACGCCTCTCCTTTTTCAGGACCTATCTCTTCAATAATATGTTTGGTCATTGTAGCAAAAAGTTGTGCCGCAAGGCCAAAACCAGGCGTATGGTATTTTTTTCCTACTTTTAGCCGCATCAAAGCGCCTTTGGCAAGGTAAAGCAAGCTGAAGCCTTTTTTCTTTTCTCTTTGAAGATCGTCCATTTTTCCCCCTGAAATAGTTTGCGAGATAGTATTTTTGTTTAGAGGACAGCCTATAAACAAAGAGCACGACCTGTCAAGAAATCACTTGACTCTTTTATGGGCACAAGATCCTTCATTACAGAAAAAGCAGGGTGATGCATGTTTAATTTTTTTGGCGCCGATCATGACCGCTGAAATCGATTTTTCCGGCACCATTGCACCGGTCGGCAGACATTGCAGGTCAATAGCCTCAGGTTTCAGAAAATGAAACAACGCATCCTGACCGGATTTCAGTTTCCAGTCGCAGTAGCCGGGACTGAACCGGCGGGAATATTCATATACTTTATTGTCATCCGCATGTTTGAGATGTCGGGTCAATTGGTTTGCCGCATATTCCGTCATAACCGATCCAAACGCATCCAGTACAAACGTCTCGAATAGCGATGTCTGTTGCGAAGCTTCAATCAGCCGGTCTATTTCTTCCCCCAGGGTCAGTATAAAACAGCACAATACGGACGGAGACTCCATATGATTCAGAAGAGACGCCCACCTGGTACTCTCGATCACAACGTCTTTCCCGTTGATACAAGCGCCGTTCCAATTGACAACCGGCGTAATTCGGTGGAGATGACGGATCTTGATACATGCGAGCCCTTTCTCAATGATGTTTTGAATTTTACCTTGCATATCTTGCGGAATTTTTTTAAGGGAGGAATTTTTCCCTTCTTTACGATCTTCAGAATGTCGAGCATTCGCATAGGTATGATACCCTTTTTTTTAATACGGGATTACCGGAAATTCTGTTGTCAGATTTCCATATTCATATATATTCAAAATGTTAAAGAATCAAGGGCCGGATGGATGATGCCGGATGGATGAAATGGGTTTAAACATTTGCCTGAGAGTGATTTGTTTGAATCGCATGTTGTGCTACATGAACCAGAAAAGATGATCTTGACATGCCACGTTTTTTAGCAGCAGCATCGATTTGTTTAAGAGTCATTTCAGGTACTGTAATATTAACTCTGACAGTCTTTGGTCTTGCGTCAGGAACAGTAACAACCAGATAGGCGACAGCATCAGCGGAATCTGCATCCGTCATAATTTCTTCAAGTTTTGAGGGCGCAGGTAATTGCTCACCATCTTCAAACATTCCCTGAATATGTAGAGTCAGAGCCTCCTGTGCAAGATTTTAACCCTTCATGGGCTGTTCCGTTAGCCTTTATTACAATTATAGGTGGAATATTAGGTGGGAAGTTCTCTTTAAAAACGAAACCTAAACATCTCAAAAAACTGTTTGCGTACACAAATTGGATAGCAGCTTTATTTATGGTGGTTAATGCACTTTATACAAAAGGAGTTGTATCGTAAAGGGCATAACAAATCGCTGCACTGGATTTTTACTCCGCTGCGCTCCGTAAAAACCAGTGAGCTCAACCGCTATGCCTCATAATAAAAATAACGCTTGACGTTATGCGTTATGAAGTTTAATCTGTCTGTTATGATTCAGTCATTTAAATGCAAAGAAACTGAAAAGATATTCAACAGGGTTTTTTCAAAAAAATTTCCTAACGATATTCAGCAAGTAGCTTTGCGAAAACTCCGTATGCTTAACCGCGCCAACATATTAAATGACTTGAGGGTCCCTCCTTCGAACCGATTGGAATTGTTGAAAAGAAAGAGAAAGGGGCAGTATAGTATTAGAATCAATGACCAATGGAGAATCTGTTTTAAATGGAAAAAAAGCGATGCATTTGACGTTGAAATCATCGATTATCATTAGGAGGTTATGAATATGAAAAAAATGAATCCCATACATCCTGGAGATGTTTTGCTTGAGGAATTTTTGATCCCCATGCATTTAAGCCAGAATAAGATTGCTTCTGATATTGGTGTGTCGCCCCGCAGAATAAATGAAATTGTGCATGGTAAAAGAAGGATTACAGCGGATACCGCTCTTCGCCTAGCCCATTACTTTAAAATGTCTCCACAATTTTGGCTTGGACTGCAAATGGATTTCGATCTTGATGCTGAAGAGGATAGGCTGGCCGACAGATTGTCGGAAGAAGTAAAAATATATAAAACGGCATAACCCAGTGTCCACTTTTTTGGGGAAGGTTCAGAAACCTGACAAATCTAATGACATGGAAAAATTTGCCGCCACGTAATAAAGTTGTCAAGATATGCATACTGAGCTATCTTGGGCTATCTGTATTCAACAATATCATTTACTTCGACATCACAGGATACAACAAGCGATTTAGTGACTTTAATAATAATGTAAAACAGTACAAAAACAATCGCTAATACGCTTATTGTAAGTTGTCTGATATTTTTTACCATTACTTTGCTCCATTTGCTTCTTTAGTTGCCAGGTGCAACAATAAAATGCCAATACAGCTTCACATGACTTCTGGTATCTATTAATGAGATTGATGCAATTTTAGTACCACTAGTTAAAAACAGCGTAATTTACTGTCAGGCGTGAATTTACAAGAAGACTACTTTTGGGTGGATAGTTGAAAAGCAGAAAAAAATATCATAAAAGTGTGTAGTTAAAGTAATAAAAAGCGATTTGCCGAGTTTGTTTTCACTCATAATTATTTTTCTATGCCTGTTCTTGCCGCCACTCCCTTATTGAAGTAATGCTTGATATCCTTCATTTCAGTCACCAGGTCGGCTTTATCCATAATTTCCGGAGCAGCATTCCTGCCTGTTATGACAACTTCAACATTTTCAGGCTTAAGATTAAGGATTTTTATGATATCATTTGCTGAAAAAAGGCCAATTGCGATGGCCACATTACCTTCTTCAAGAATAACAACGTCGTAATCCCTCGATAGTATGGCAGACTTGACAGCATGAAGCCCTTTTTGCGCTGCTTCAATATCATCTTCTGAAGGTTTTCCTTTAATAAACCGTCCAAGCCCAAACTGTTTTATGGTAATCCGGTCTGAAAGTTTTTTAAGACTTTTTATTTCACTATAGTCACCCATTTTTATAAACTGGGCGATAAAGACATTCAACCCTGCACCTGCAGCCCGAACCGAGAGCCCGATGGCGGCGGTTGTTTTACCTTTTCCATTGCCGGTATAAACCTGGATATATCCTTTCACTCATCTTCTCCAATACGTCTTATAAGGTCATTGGGCAAATACGCATTGTTCATTTCAATGGATACAATACTATTGGGTTGGGCAAAATCAACAGGCTTGCCATCAGGCGTTATAATATACACTACCTGGTCGTTTACAAGCGGCCCGGTTTTGCATAGAACTTCAACCCTGTCATTTTTAAAAATTTTATTTCGAACTTCAACTGTCATAAGATGTTCTTTGGTGCTGCCGATTACTTTTCCAATAAAGCGATGTCCTTTTAAGGGTTTGTAGTTTGAATAGTTTGGTACAACCTGATCCGGATCCCCAAAATAGAAGCCGTTACAATAACAGCGATTGTTGACTGCAGCAAGCTCATCAATCCATTCCTGCTTAAATGTATATCCAACAGGGTCAGCATAGTATAAATCAAGAGCTTCCCTGTAAACCTTCACAGTTGAGGCAAGATAGTTGATACCCTTCATCCGTCCTTCGATCTTTAAGGAATCGATACCGGCCTCAATCATGTCAGGGATGTGCTCTATCATGCACAGATCTTTAGAGTTAAAAATATAAGAGCCCCTGTCATCTTCAGCAAAAGGCATATACTCTCCAGGTCTTAACTCTTCAACCAATGAATAGTTCCAGCGGCAGGGGTGGGTACACATCCCGCGATTGCTGTCCCGTTTTGACATAAAAGTACTGAGAAGACATCTTCCTGAGTAGGATATACACATTGCGCCGTGAACGAATGCTTCGATTTCTGCCGAACATTGCCGGCTGATTTCTTTAATTTCTTTTATGGTCAGTTCGCGTGCAACATTTACTCTTTTAATTCCTACTTTTTCCCAGAAATGGACTGTCTGAAAGTTTGTTGTGTTTGCCTGAGTACTCAGGTGGATACTGATTTCAGGAATGATGTTGCGGGCAGCTTGAACAATGCCGGGATCTGCGACAATAACCGCATCAGGCCCTATGTCACCCAGTTGGCCCAGATAATTATGAATTGCATCCTGTTCAAAATTTCTTGAATAGATATTACATGCAACATAAACTTTTACGTTGTGCCGGTGTGCGAACTCAACAGCTTTATTTATTTCATTGACGGTAAAATTTCCTGAATAATTTCTTAAAGAAAATTCTTTATTGGCAAGGTAAACAGCATCTGCACCAAAATGAACGGCAACTTCCAGCTTCTCAAAATTGCCTGCCGGTGCTAAAAGCTCAGTCTTTTTGTTCTCCTGACTCACTCTGCTTTTTCTATTGTAAAGTGATGGTCAAGCCGCATTGTAACAAAGGCATTGTATATATCCGGCTTGATGTTGATAATTTTCAGTGTACTATTTTTAGTAGTTAAAGAATTATGTGTTGCAATTAGAACACCCATACCAAGGGAATCGACCATATCAACGCCTTCCAGGTCGATAACAATCTCCTTGGGCGAATTCCGGATTAACTGTTTTAATTCGTCCGAAAATTCTGATACAATAGATGCCACAAGGTCTTTTCCAGGTTTTACAATAATACTGTTTTGAACTTTTTTTATTTCCGACATTTAGAATCTCCTGCTGCAATGGCTTTCTGTAGCCTGAAACATTACAGATAGGGCTGCCCCTGTAAATGAACAGAATATATTTTTAATGACAATTAGTATATTCGGAAATGTTTAGCAAGTAATCATTACCTAATTATGAAAGACGGTTCAGCCGACATGCATTTTAAGATAAAACTTGTATTTTCAGATGAACTGGTTTGTTTTCTCCAGAAGAAACCGAAAAGCAACGAAGTCTTTTGTAAAATTGATCGGAAGCGATCCATAAAGGATATTATTGAATCAAAGGGAGTTCCTCATACTGAAACGGGAAGAATCATAGTCAACGGAAAAGATGTTGATTTTCATTATATCCCGGAAGGCCCTCAAACCATAGGTGTTGTTCATGCAATTCCACCGTTTGATGTAACAGCACCTACCGTACTTAGACCATCGCCGTTTCCTGAAATTCGTTTTATTGTGGATGTTAATGTGGGAAAACTCGCACAGCTTTTGAGAATAATCGGTATTAACACACTATATTCAAACAGTTATTCCGACAGGGAAGTCGCAGACCTTGCGGAGACGGACAAAAGGATTGTTCTGACTAAAGACAGGGGACTTCTAAAACGGACAAAAGTAGTTTTTGGCCGTCATATCAGATCGATAAACCCTTATGATCAGTTAACTGAAGTCATAGGTTTTTATGGACTCAAAGGTCCTTTTACTCTGTTCGCAATTTGCCTTCAGTGTAATGTCCCTCTCTGTCATGTTGAAAAACAACAAATTCTGCATCGTCTTCGGCCAAAAACAAAGAAATACTATTCTCTCTTTTTTTCATGTCCAAAATGCGAAAAAATATACTGGAAAGGGACTCATCACGATCATATTGCGAAAAGGCTGATATCTCTCGGGGTTAATATGGCAGAAGCACAAAGGCCATTTTTTACTTGACTTTCAAATTTGCCTTAATTAAGAATTATTAGAAATATTTAACTGAGAAGTTTCCTCGGGATAGCAATAATGCCATTCAGCATATCAAACACCAGGTCGCTGCGAATTGCGAAATTATTAAAGTCAAAAATGAAATCTGTATTAACTGATGGTAAAAATTGTTAATGTTCATGTTTTAACAAAGAAGGAGGTATCATGGCAGAAGGTGTAGTAAAATGGTTTAACGATAAAAAAGGATTCGGTTTTATTGAGCAGGAAGAAGGCGCAGACGTATTTGTACATTATTCAGCAATCAATAATTCCGGTTTTAAGTCGCTCGCCGAAGGTGAAAGAGTAGTTTTCGAAGTTGAACAGGGGGAAAAAGGACCTTCGGCAAAGAATGTAGAACGCCAATAGCAGTCCCTGTGTCTGTTTGGAAATCGGGTAAGACAATATCTCCAGCCAATCACTATTTGTAGGATCTCAAGGCATTTCATTTGAGAAAGTATGAGATGCTTTTTCCCGACCGACTTACTTACGCCAGAGAATGCTGCTGAGAACCAGCAGCACCGTTCCTGCACAGAATAATATTATATAAAGGGGCGCTGTAATAATATAGTCAGTAGCGCTTTGAATAAGACCTTCTGACATATTGTCTATCGCATCAACCATCTCAGGTGGAAACGTTTCGATCAGTGTAAAATTTTCCCACACCGCATCCGTGCCCATTAAGGATGAAATCGCTTGAAACCCGAGAGTAAGAACGCCGCCAATCCAGCACAAAACGCCAATGAGTGAGAATTTTGACATAAGATTATGCCTCCAAAGAGTTGAGTGGAAATTTTATTTGTCAGGAAATCTATGCTGAATTGATCGGATAATGTCAAGACTTTCAAAAAAAATTTCAACAAGCTCAGGATCAAACTGTGTGCCCGATGACTGCTCAATTGTAGAGAGCACTTTATCTTCAGCCCAGGCTTCTTTGTATGCCCTTACGGAACAAAGCGCATCGTAAACATCGGCGAGTGCGACGATTCTGCCGAAAATCGGTATGTCCTCACCTGATCTTGTTCCTGTCAGACCATCAACCTGTCTGTATTGCTCAAGGGGTTCCCCGGTGTTAATATCCACATAGCCGGGATAACCACCCTTTCCATTCCACCATTCATGATGGGTCAATGCAACCTCTTTAGCTGCATCGTCAAATTCAGATTCTCTGTCCTGGAAAAGCTGAGCTCCGTATATGGTGTGTTGTTTCATTATTTCATATTCGTCGGTTTCAAACCTTCCCGGCTTTTTTAAAATAACATCGGAAATGGCAATTTTTCCAACATCGTGCAGCATTGCAGCCATCCGGAAGATATCTCTGTTTTTTTCGATTTCTTCATGGGAAATTTGATGTTTCGCAGCCCATTTATCATATATTTCAATAGCATAACTGCCCACCCTGTTAACATGGGCACCGGTCTCTTTGGGGTCACGCATTTCAGCCATTTTGATCATTCTGAGAATCATTGCCCGAGTCATTCTGGCACGTTTCAGCGCAACCGCTGCAATACTGGCAAAGTGTGTCATGACCTTTTGATTTTCACTGGAAAAAGGGATAAACTCCTTTTTTTCATTACGTGCGTTAATAATCTGCAGAACACCCAGCACATCTCCGGCAGAAGTTTTTAATGGTATGGTTAAAGCTGATTTTGTTGTGTAGTTTGACGCCTTGTCAAATTTTTTGCTGAACCGATATGGCTTTTCAGGTTTAATATGGTAAACATCCTGAAGGTTAAGAGTATTGCCGGTCAAAGCCGCATAGCCCGCCATGCTTTTTTCGTCTATGGGAATAGAAAAAGTGGAATAGACCAGCTTTTCATTTTTTGCCAGACGTTTCTGCAATGTATCATTTTGTGTGTATGAAAAATGTAGGCTCTCATCATCCCTGATATATATTGATCCTGCATCAGCATCCACAAAACGCCTTGCTTCGGAAAGTATTTTTTCCATTAGAATATCAAGATCTTGTACATAATTAAGTTCAATTCCAAGGGCTGTCAAAGAATCAAGTTTTTCTTTTTCGGTCAGCATGTGGCATTTTCCCAGCTTAAGATTGCATGTGTTTGGAATGATCCATAAGATTTATTTTAAAAAAGATATAAATAAATATCATACTTAAAGCAACAGCAAGTTTTTAGGTGCTATGGGATATTCACTCTAAAGCTTTTTTTGATTATGCCGATTAAAAAGATAAGAAAGGTATACAAGGGATAAAAAGCTTAACTGTTTTGAGGAAGTTATCAAATGCTACATGCGATGCACCTCTCATTTGATCAATATGATGATTTGCTAGCGTTTCCTGAAGACCAGTATCGGATTTAGTATTGATGAATCTGCAAACAGAATTGTTGTTACGGTAACCAACAAGGATACTAACGAAATAAATTTCATATTTTTGGATGTGTTTTATCGCTTGACATTGAAAAACTGCAATGGTATTTTTTGTGAACGTACGTTAACCAAGTTTTTGGAGGTGAGAAATCACTACTCAAACACGAATGAGCGCAGATGAGCGTAAGCTTTCTATCATTAATGCCGCCAAACCTCTTTTTGCAGCCAACGGGTTTAACGGCACATCCATGAGACAAATCGCAGCGGCTGCCAAGGTTTCAGGTGCGCTTCTCTACAAACATTTCCCAAGTAAAGAAGCGATGCACAAAGAGATTCTCTCTTACGTCGGAAGAATATCAAATATAGCAGAAAAAGAATTTAAAGAGATGGAGCCAGGTACAGAAACTCTTGTTTTACTTGTTTTTTTTATTTATCGGGCAATTCTACTTGAAGTGCCTGGACACGGTGAACAACAAAAAATGCATGAACGCCTCCTGTTTTATAGTTTGCTTGAGCATGTGAGTTATGCGCAAATGGTTTTCGACAAGATCTCTATAAATTATTTTGACATTGCTCAGGCGAGCTATGATGCAGCAGTTCAAGATGGTGATATTATAGAAACAAACTCTGATCATTCAAACCTGTTCTGGTTTGTTCATCATCTTGCCATGTCATTAAACCTTTGTCATTTGTCACCAATACCAGCATTCTCATACAAAATGCCAAAAGAAAAGTTAATAGACGATGCTATTCTTTTTGCCCTGCGCGGTATGGGATTAACAGATAATGCAATTCGTAAATATTATAAACCTAAAAAATTGAAAATCTATATAAAAGGATTATTCTTTTCAAATGAGACCGATAACGCATAAAGTAGATTTTTAAAAAACCGGTATGTCGTGTATTTTTTTGCATAGCAGGTAAACGATCGCTTACTTTATATTTCACCCTAATTTAAATGGAGGAGGAAATCATGGCCATAGGAAAATATGCAGTGGATTATGAAGCGCGGGTTAATTATGACCGTTTGCGTAAAGAAAGGCTCCAGAAAGCCAAGGCAGAGTTAGACAAATCTGGTGCAGGAGCCCTCATCACCTGGGATGAGGCCAACATACGGTATCTGACCTCATACTATGTCACCACCCCTATGCGCCCGGCAGAAGTTCAGTGCGTGTTCCTGCCGCGTAACGGGGAGCCGATCCTGTTTGGCGGTGGTACTCCTGAGGAAACCGAACGCCGTATGCCCTGGATGAAAGGGCGGGTGCATCCCACGATCTCTACTTTTAAATTTATGGCGCCGGACGAAGATCATCTGGCAGTACTTATCTTTGTGGACGCAGTTGGAAAACTGCTGGCAGAGCACGGTTTGGAAAAAGAAACGCTTGCAATTGATGGGACAGTCTGCGGACTGATTCTTAATCGAGCATTTGAAAAGGCCGGCATCAAGACACAACATGGCAAGCTGATTATGGATGCCGCCCGTATGCTTAAGACACAGGATGAGATTGAACTGATGCGCATTACCTGTGGAAACTCCGAATCAGCCTTTGCCGCTATTATAGATGCCATTCGGCCCGGCATACGGGAATGTGATCTGGTTGGAATCGGAATCAAAGCCCTTTACGAGGAGGGTGCTGATCACACCGAGGATCTAGTTTGCTGCTCCGGTTTTAATACTAATCCTTATGGTTGGTCTTTCACCGATAAACCCCTACGACCTGGAGATTTGGTCTACATCGATGTGGATGGGAGCTCCTATCAGGGATATAAATCATGTGTCTACCGTACATTCTGTTGCGGTAAAGCAACCCCGGAGCAGAAGGATCTTTACCAGGAATGCTACGACATGCTTTACGCTGGAATCAGTGTTGTAAAAGACGGGGCTACCGATCACGATATCCTGGAAAAGTGGCCGCAATCTCCGGAGTATTGGGGGTATGACGACTGGGCAGCTGTCGGTGCATACGCTATCGGTCATGGCTTGGGTCTGACGTTGCATGATCCACCGATTATCAGTCCGTACGCTAAAGCTGTCGGGCTGCCCCCCAATGAACTGAAAGAAGGAATGATCATCGCCTTGGAGACCTACGCCGGTCATAAAGGTGGCAAGGATGGTGTTCGCTTGGAGGAAAACATTCTGATTACTAAGGATGGCTATGAAATCCTGTCCCGCTGGCCTATTAAAGAGTTAATGGAATGCTGGATTCCTTACAATTAGCTAATAATATCCGGCTATTGTTGGGCAAAATCATTATTCCCGTATATCAAAGAATCTATAAAATTGAGTACGGGGAGATCCAAAGCAAAGGAGAAAGACAATGTCAAAATCAATCGTTTCAATTGCTAAGGGAGATGATCCTGAAAAAATGGTCGAACAGGCGCTTGATCTTCTGGGTGGCGTACAATCTCTAATCAAAAAAGAGTCAACAGTGGTCCTAAAGCCAAATGCCGGTCATCCCGGGCCGGCCGAGACTTCCATTAACACCAATCCGGCCTTTGTCTCCGCAGTCATCAAAACCATTCAAAAGGCAAACCCAAAAAAAATTATTGTGGCAGAAGCGGCCGCTATCGGGTGCGACACCATGGAGTGCCTGGAAGCCAGCGGAATTAAACAGGCTGCTATTGATGCGGGTGTGGATGATTTCAGAGATATCAAAAGCGACAAGGACCTGATAAAGATTCCCATCCGGGATGCCAGATCAGCGGTTCAAAAGGTGCTTCTGCCGCGTTTCCTGGTTGAAGCAGAGCATCTTGTTAATTTGCCGATTTTTAAATCCCACTGCAGCATGGTGTTTACTTGCGCACTGAAAAACATGAAAGGTGTGGTTCAGGACAAGGTTCATTACCAGATGCATCAGACTAATCTGGCAGAAGCCATGATGGATATCTGGTCAGTGATTAAGGCGGATTTGAATATTGTGGATATGATTCGTCCTGCCGAAGGTTTCGGGCCGCATTTCACCATGCCCACTGATTTCGGATGCGTTTTAGCTGGAAAAGATCCGGTAGCAGTCGATGCCACGGCATGTCGTTTGACCGGCCTGGACTTAGGAATAGTACCCTATTTTGGTCCTGCGAATGAACGAGGACTCGGTAGTTTCAAAGAAGACGAGATCGAAATTCGGGGACTCGAAAAAATCCGCCGTGTCTTTTGGTTTCCTTATCTGGAAGGTTTCGACAAATATCCGGAATACACAATTGACACCACCGGGGCTTGCAGCAGTTGTCTGGCCCTGGTCGGGCTGACCATGGAAAAGCTCAAATCACTCAACCAATATGACGCTAACAGCGACGTGACAATTCTGGTCGGGCGTAAAAAGGAAATCCCTGAAGGAATCCCTCCGGAAAAACTCATCCTGATCGGCGATTGCCTGAAAAAATTTAAAAAGAAAGGCCTTTATGTGGAGGGTTGCCCGCCGGGTGAACCGGCCCCCCATTGGGCGATTGTGGATCGGATGACGGCGGAAGGCATCGATATTTCTGATCCTGAAATATTTAATATCGTCAGAGGCAGAATGGAGGAAGAAGCGTTTCCGTTCATCGAGCACATGATCAAACTGAAAGAAGAACATGACAAACAACATGGTAACAAATAAATCAGGTCAACCTGGAGGATGTAAGATGGAACTTTTTCAATTTTCGTTGGAAGGAAAAGTAGCGTTAATAACCGGTGGCAGCCGGGGTATTGGTGAAGAAACGGCAATAAGGTTAGCCAAGGCTGGTGCCGTTGATGGCAGTCTTCTTTTGAAATAACAGGGAGAAATAATTACCCTCGTATCGACAACCATCGGTGTGTTCGTGTGGGCATTCCCGAGGTCATCTTTTTTTTTGTTTGCTCTTTACAACGAAATCGGAAATGAATCTGGATATCCATCCCGGCGACAGTTTCTGAGACACATAGAGAAGCTTGCATTTGATTCCGGGGATAACCAGGAACTTTTTTTTCATAATACCTTTAATAACTGCTTTCGCAACAGATTCAGGTTTCAGCACACCAGCCAGTTTTTTTACTGCAAGTGCTTCAGGCGGTATTGTTTTCGCTTCTTCTATTATCATCGGCGTTTTTACTTCAGGAGGACAGACAACGGACACATGTATATTGTGTTGTTTCATTTCGCTTCGAAGGCATTCAGAAAAACCGACAAGGGCAAATTTTGATGAACCGTATGCAGTATATCCGAACATTCCCATCAGGCCTGCGGCTGATGAAATATTTACGATATGCCCTCCCTTTTCTTTCATGGCAGGGAGGAGTGCTGCAGTCATGTTTCTTGTACCATAAACATTGGTTTTAAAGACATCATCAAAATCTTTGTATGAAAGATTTTCAAAATAGTCAGCCCTGTTAATACCCGCACTATTAATCAGTATATCCGGCTTGCCGATTTGTATCAGAGCTTCTTCTGTTTTTAGATTTACGGCATCGGCGTCAGTAATATCCACCGGAATGATGATAATCTTTTGAAATGGATTGCGCCTTGAGCTTAGAATATCTTCATATGCTTTTTGAAGTTTATCAATGTCTCTGGCAAAAAGGGCCGTATGTGCCCCCCTGGCAACAACCAGGCGTGCTATTTCAAGTCCTATTCCACTCGATCCTCCGGTGATGAACACAGTGCGATTATGGAAGTCTTTGAACCTGCCGACACCTGGAGGGGTGTAATTCGCCATTACCCACTCTTTTATTTCATCCATTGCCTGATTTAATGGAATCCTGGTTTGCCACTTGAGGTCTTCTTTAGCCCGGGAGACATCAACATCGTTATTTTTTCCGGTTATACCGGCGGCAAGACGTGTCAAGGGAGGGCGAATACCTAAAGGGGTTAAAACTTTTTCCAAAAAAGAGCCCAGAACATATGCTGGTTTAAATGGAATGGATCCGAAAGGTTTTTGACCCAGCCAGCTTCCAAGTGTTTCAATATATTCCTTCCATGTAATATAGTAATCATCCCGAAAGTGGTATGTTTTCCCTGCTGCTTTTTCAGATTCTGCAGCCAGAATCGTTCCGTCAATAAGATTTTTGACATAAACAAAAGCCCCGGGAGCTTTTCCACCGCCCACCAATGGAAACGGCCCCCGGAAAAACGTATCAAGGACATCTCTTACCCATGCGCTTCCGGGTCCGATCACATTAGCCGGCCGGATAATAGTATAGGACATGTTGTTGTTCCTGCAAAAATCCGCCACAAGGTTTTCTGCATCAATTTTTGTATCACAATACGGTATTCCGGTTTTCTCTCTTTTTGCATCTTCGTCCAGTCCGACAGTGTCCCGGTTTAAACCCAGTGCGGCAATGGATGAAAAATATATGAAACGGCTGGCATTGTTTTTGGATTCTTCCAGAAGATGTTGAGTTCCGTCAACCATGATCGACCTGAATAATTTGGGTGAACCCCAGTCAACTACACGGGTGGCCAGATGGAAAACCACATCCACACCCTGAGCGATATTTTTTAGTGTTTCCGGCTGTGTCAGGTCGCCTCTTATGATTTCCGC
>JAFDJC010000136.1 GCA_019307665.1 Deltaproteobacteria bacterium
GGGAACTATTCTTATTCTCATGGCTTGAGAGCGCATCCAATCCCTGTCCACAGCCGACTTAAACGCCCGTGTTTCAAGAACTGTTTCAGCTTCATTCAAAGGAAGACCCAGCGATTTTGCCAAATCCACCAACACAGAGATCTTGCTGATGTTTCTGCCTTCCACCAGACAGGCCCGAAAAACAGCGTCATGAAACTGAGCTTCCATTGCCATGGATTCAGCCCATTTGCCCAGTTCCTGGGCCCGGCGGCTGTTGTATGTTTTTTCACGTTTGCCAAATGGCAGACCTTCTTCTCCGGCAACCTGCTCGAGGTGAGTCTGAATCCGGACAGGATTTACGCCTCGATCTGAAAACAGCTTTTCTATTGTAATCCCCTCCTCCGGCGTGTCTGGGCGGAGAGGAAAAGCAACCCATCGAAGCTCAATCTCGTACTCTCTTCTCAGTCTTTCAATACGGCCCGTAATGAAATAGCACCACGGTCAAACGTAATCAGAGAATACTTCCAAAATCGGATATTTGGTCACAATAAACCCCTCTGGCCTGGATTCTTCCACAAAGCGCTAGTCCTCAGTAAAAAATACGGGTCTAGATGACTATTTCTTCCAACACTCAATAAAAAAAGGAATCGCCACATTATCTATCTTAAAGCGGAATTTCGGTAAGTTTCGATGCGTCAGAGTAAGGAATTATTTCTCCAATCTTTTTTTCCAGATAAATCTGTTCACGGTGAGCAGCATCAATTATTAATTGCTTCCTGGGGAATGCAAGAGCAACCCTGACAAGTATTCTCTTCTCTTCAAATGTTAGTGGTTCTGTTTCGGTCTCATCTGCTTCTCTTATTAAGTCGACCAATTCTTTGTAGTTATTAAGCTGTGGTCCATGCGGAAGCGCTGCATAAGTAGCCCCGGTTAGGCTCCTACCAAGCCTGTGATAGGCCATCATATCAGCGTACCATAAGTACTTTGCATCAAATAACATCATGTCACCTTCTTCAAGAAACGTTTCCCCCAATTCGTTCTCAAGTCCCTTCATGACAAGCTTTATCCTTGGGATTGATAACGCGCGGTTTCCAGTATAATTGTTGCCGACTCTGATATCTTGAAAGGCAGCTTTTAACGCTAAATTCATCGATTTTGTTTGAATAATTCCGTTTTCCCATCTTTTTAAGCTCGCAATGCCAAATCCGGCTCTTTTCGCGAACTCCTTTTGGGATAAACCAAGCTTCTCTCTCTTCTCCCGTATTTCTGAGCTGGTCAGCAAACCAACCTTTTTTCTGTAAGCATCGGAAATTAAAATTTGTGCATTCGACGTCTGGTTAATCGTAGCAATTTCCATATTGCATTCCATACACACGTATGCCTCAATTTGAAAAGAGATATCTTCCCCACGGAAATTCATCTTTTTTTCAATCTTCCTTAATGCCACTTTTCCACTGCAATTCGGACAATTCTTTATTCCCTTTTCCATGTCACTCTCCTTTCTTCACCCTATGAGGATGTAAGGATACAAGGTACATACGGCCTTGCATAATAGAAAACTTCATGTATGATTCACACCCGAATCTTTTGCTAACCCAACGAAATGCAAATAGCTCTAAACCTAGAATTTCAGACTTGTAAGATTTCTGTGGCGGTCGATATCCTGCATAATGATTTGGCCCTATTTCTTCCAATATATCTGAAAGGACGTTTTTTAAATTAACGGCTTGGTACCCTAATTCAATCGCATCAGCCGCCACAACTGCGGGGTCAATAATGTGAATCAAATTATTTGATACTGCCTCCTTAGCTTGCTTGATCTTATTATAGAGTTCCTTTCCGGACGGCCTTTCCATGAACCTCCTGAAGCATTATATCGGTATCAATTGATCCCTTCATTAGAAATATGGTATCAATTGACCCTAATGTCAAGGGAAAAATTATTGTAAAATACACCTTCCTGAGACTAAGAAGTTGGAGCCTCCTAATAACACTGTCTTTTTGGTCGCTAAGCCCCCCCCCAATAAAAGGCTAATTTCGACGAATTATGGGGCCATTTCATGCAATAGAAAAGGGGTTTTAGAATCTCTAAAACCCCTTTAATATTAATCACTTTCACTGGTGCCGGAGGTCGGAATCGAACCGACACGGGCGCAAGGCCCGCTGGATTTTGAGTCCAGTGCGTCTACCAATTTCACCACTCCGGCATCCATATCAACATTAAATTATAACGAAAGGTTGAAAGCTATGTCAATATCATATTGACACAACCTGCTCCCATTTGCTAATATTGATCGATTCGGGGCTGTAGCTCAGGTGGGAGAGCGCATGACTGGCAGTCATGAGGTCAGGGGTTCGATCCCCCTCAGCTCCACCAGAAATTTCAAGGGGTTAGTCCCGTCTGTTTCGGGACTAGCCCTTTTTTAGTTGAATCAATCCGAATAAAAATGGGCACTATCCTCCCAGACAAAATCAATTCGACTGACAAGCCGCCGTCTTTGTTCGACAGGTATTTTTATCTGATATTGTCGGGAACGATCCTTATTGCCCTTATACTGAGGATTACGGCCCTTCTTTCCCTGAAGGAGAGCGTTTATTTTGATTTCCTTTTGTGGGATGAAAGACTTTATCACACCTGGGCCGAAAAAATAGCCGGCGGAACCTTTCAGTCCTCTTCTGTCTATGAAATGGCCCCCCTGCCTGCCTATCTCATGGCCCTTATCTATAAAATCCTCTCTCCTGATGTTCTATATATCAGAATCGCAAATATTGTTTTCGGGGTACTCACCTGCTATCTGGTTTACCTCATCGGCAAAGAGCTGGCAAACCGGACAGTCGGACTTTTCGCCTGTCTCATTGCCTGTTTTTACAAACCGTTTATATTTTACAGTATCGTACCCCTGAAGACATCCCTTTCCTTATCTCTCTTTGCTGCAATGGTCTACTTGTTTGTGGCGGTTTTAAACAAGCCATCGTTGATTAAGTCGCTTGCTCTGGGTGTTGTCATGGGTCTGGTCCAAAACGTCCGCCCAAACTGTATCGTTCTTACCCCTCTTCTCCCGTTACTTATTGTTTGGGTTGTGTACAAAAAGAAAACAACCTTTAAAGTACTAACGGTAACGCTGATTTTTTATGCTTTGGGTTTATGCTTATCCAATGCCCCGTTTATCATAAGAAATTACAGGGTCGCCGGAAAGACCTCAGCAACTGTTTCCCAGTCCGGATTTAACCTGTATATGTGCAATAATCTGGAATACGGTTATCCCCTTCCCTTTGCAACCACATCGCCCTTTGATCAGGGCATACAGTTTACAATAGAAGCCAGCAGAAGATCAGGAAAAAAACTGACCCCGGGAGAGGCTTCATCTTACTGGACAAATGAAGTCATCAAAACGGCATTAGAGCAACCAAAAGCGTTTATGTGGAGAATATTCAGAAAAGTACTTGCCGTTTTCAACAGGCATGAAAAAGGGGACCACTATCATATGGGCTTTTTAAGCAACTTTGTAGCTTTCTTCAAATTTCCTTTCCCCGGCATCTGTCTGATTCTCCCAATCGGCATGGCCGGAATGGCGATCAAAATGTTTGGTTCAAGAAAGAGTTCGGCCCTGGCTGCAATTTTTCTTGTATATGCCTCAACTCTCATCGCCTTTTTTATCAATATTCGAGTCAGGCTGCCCCTGCTGGTTATATTGATACCCTTTGCAGCCGTAGGAATAAACTGTGTGGTCTCTTATATAGAGGAAAAACAGTTGGAAAAAATTGCCATCTTTCTTATTGTAACCATATCTTTCTTTATAATAGCATTCATTCCAATGCGCAGATCAGGCGATATGACTGCATATTATAATACTCATGCCATTATCCTCGATTCAAAGGGCCTGGAAAATGAAGCCATAGCATATTGGGAGAAGTCGTCTAGGATGAAGCGTCACTATTCACCTTTTGCCGATCTTTCCCTGGCAAAAAAATACTACAATAAGAACGACATCCCAAGGGCGCTCAATTATCTGGAAAATATTTCCGAAGACTCGTTTGCCGCTTCTCACAAATACACCCTCACAGGCGATATCATGATGCAACAAAAACAGATAGAAAAGGCTGTAGAAGCATATGAAAAATCTCTCGAAATCAATTCCGGTCACAGACGAACCAGGAAGAAGCTCATAAAAACACTTCTTAAAACGGACAAGAAAAGGGCCACAGAAGAATACAAAAAACTCAAATACATCTCCTCATTCTATGATCTTTACTGATCATACATACATTAGAATCAAGCAGTTATACAGAAGTTCTCAACTTTCGAATCTTTGCAAAAACAAAGCCGGCTTCTTTTCTGGTGAATTCGCCCAGCAACAGCAAAGCCAGCACATTAATGAGACCTATCACAGGCAATTTCACGATAAGCATAACGCCTTGAGCAGGCCACTGGAAAGCGATCGTGTAGGCAAACAGACAAACCAGGAAGTTTCTCACCACTGTGCCCACAGACGGCAGAACGTGCCAGACCCTGTAAACCGCCAGGATCATCGTACCCGCGCCAAGCCATGCAAAGCCTGTAGTTACTGCGGCAGCCCCAACAGGCCCAAACCAGGGGACAAATATAAAATGTGCCGGAGGTGTCATCCCGACAAGCGGCAGCATCAGGATGACAGGCAAACCGGGCCGACCTGATGCAATGAGGATTGAAGTGGCAACGGAGACCATAACCATTCCCACCGCAGCGAAAATGAGTATGGCCAGCAATGGCGCCGCAGGAACAAAGAGATCTCCGTAAATTGCCGGAACCACTTCTGACGCGCAACCTGCGGCCATCCCTGCAAAAGGCAAAAGGCAGACCACCAGACGCATTGCCTGTCTCGCCATGTTCTGTGCATCTTCCCTGCTGCCTTTCGCGCATAAGTGGGTCAACTTTGACAGTAGCAGGGGCGAAAATGATACGGCGAATAAAACCGGTACTATTGTCAGGTTTTTTGCCGCCCCGAAATATCCTGCCGCCTGGGGAATGCCGCTCATGGCCTTCACGAAAAACAGGTCAAGGCGACTGAAAAGATTTATCCCGACCGTGTAGAAAAAAAGAGGCCATGCGTAATCCCACAGTTTACTAAAAGGGAAATCAGACTTTTCCAATAATACAGGTCTTACAAAAACGCGTGCACAACACAGCATCACCACTGAGGCCCCGATATTTGCCAGAATCACATACGTAACAGATGGATACAGACCAACAAACAGAAAGACCAGTAGCATTCGGCTCACCCAGTATGTAGCAGGCAGAACCGCCCGTTTGCCAAAGTATCCGCGACCTGTTAGAACTGAGCGATGAATTGCACAAAGAGCGCTGATGGGAATACCCAGAGAATAAACACGCAGGTAAGTAGACATCTCACCTGCATCCAGCCATGAAGCTATGGCAGGGGCTGAAGCAAACAGAAGCACAGTTATCCCCAGGCTGACCAAAACCTGGGCCTGCAGAAATTTTGTCGCAACAGGTTGCCAGTCTTTTGCTTCGGCTATGAATTTTACTGCAGCGCGGCTGAACCCTACAGTAATAGTGCCTTCAATCCATACAACAATCGCGGCAGCGACGGTCAGCAGACCATAGTTAACGGGACCAAGCTGCCGGGTAAGGAATGCTGCCGTCATTATCCCTGTCGGCAAGCTTATTGCCGAGGCAATAAATCCCTGGGCTGTGCCGACCGCAAGGTGCCCGCCATGCCCGCCCTCTGAGATGGATCTGTCTTCGATGTGTGGCAAATCAGTAGATTCGCCCATTTTTTAAATGCTCCTGAAAGGATATCCCGGAATGAAATGGATAATTCCGTAAAAAATCCGTCTACTGCGTTTTTTCCAGCTCAACAAACTTTCTTCCATCCCAAACCAGGTGACGCCCTAACCCCTGTGGGATGTTCGATCGTTTTGGGATAAAAATCCAAATGGCGGTATGGGGCCATGCATCTTTTTCGGGCCGTCCGCCCCACCTTCTTTTGTGCTCGTACACGCCGTCTTCAGTATAAGGTCTACTTCGAAGAAGATCAACGGTTCGGATGGAGTTTTCCTCAGCCCATCTAAATACAAAATAATAAACCGAGGAAAGGGCGCCGCGTCGTGAATGATATTCATAGTCAGGGACCATTCCAAAGGCAAGGGTTGTAACGCAGTCACCTTTAACCCCACATACAGCACCGGAAACCCATTGTTCGTCATCAAAGACCTTTAATAAAAATCCGGATTTTACTGTTCTCCTGAACTCTCCCATGCTTCTTAAAAAAGTCTCATTTTTAAATTTCCTTTTTATATATGGCGAATAATATTCTTTATAAAACTTCTCCACGGATCCTTCTTCTTGGGTTGTAGAAAACCGATATTTATATTTGCGAACCTTTCTCGCTGCGGTTTCATCCATCTTGCGTTTTCTCGAAAGATAATCTTTGCTTCTTAAAGATACACGCTGTTTTATCCATGGAAATGTAAGATGACCAAAAGAAGGGATCATAAAACCGAGGCTGCGATTGATTTCGACAAAGAAAAGAGCATCTTTCACAAAAAGACGGCGAATTTCAGTTCGCAACGATTTTAAAGACAAAAAAGATTTTGTTTCTTTTTCTACATCTGTAAAATACAGGTTCTTTAAATAATTATAGCTTTCTCCCTCACCGATATATATTAATCCCGCACCGGGAGATTTATCCCGACCCGTGCCTGTTATCTCTATATACTTTAGCTTCAAACATCGATGCAATAGAATGCCGCGTTTGAAAAAGCTGGCCGCCAGATAAAGAAAATGGTTTGTTGGTTCACTCAAATACATTTAGCCTGCGGCCTCCCATTGGCTTTTTAGACAGGCCTTTTGCTTTTGCATTTCAGCCCAACATCCGCCCTGACAGGAACTAAGATAAACGCAGCCTTTGCAGCTCTCTGAGATTTTTTGTATCCTGAACCGCCTGAATTCTTCTTTCCAAATCTTTGAAAACGGTCTTTCGCGGATATTCCCTTCAGCAAAACTCAGGTCGTATACCTGGTGGCATCCCAATACTTCTCCTTGTGGCATTACGGAACATCGCGTGAGGCCGGCACCACAAAAAAAAGGCTGCCCCAAAGGCTCTCCGCTAAAACAGCCAATGTATTTGTGGGATTCACCCAAATCCATTTCCATCACTTCTCTGTTTTTTCGGATAAAATCAACTAAAGATCTCAATTGCTCGCCACTTAAAGCATATGCATCAACATTCGCTGCCCTTCCAACCTGTATGATTGGGGTAAGGTGCCACAGATTGGCGGCCGAATGTCTCAAAACATTAAGGAGATCTTCTAATTGGTCAAAATTTTCAGCGTGAACAACCGTGTTTATCATTCTTCTGGAAACACCCTTTTTTTTAAACAGCTCAAGCCCCTTCATGGCTTTTTCAAATGCGTTTTCTTTACCTCGCACCTTATCGTTATATGCAGGCAGCCCATCAATACTTGTGAAATAGAGAAAGTAGTTAAAATGCTGTAATTCTTCCCATAGATCTTCCACAAGATAGCCGTTTGTCACCAGACCAAGCTTAATTCCCTTTTGCGTCGCGTGATGCATTATTTCAGCCAAATCCTGACGGATGAGCGGCTCTCCCCCGGAAATTACCAGGCGCTTAACTCCCATTTCTTCCAGGTCGTTTATAAACGGTTTTACCTCATCTGTGGTCAGCTCATTATCCGCAGCCTTCCCGGCCGAAGCTTCGCAATAGGGACAGTGAAAATTACATTGAAAGGTGGCAAGCCATTGCACAAATGTAATGGGTTTGAGGCGACCTATTCGATGCATAAAAATGCAGTATTTGCGCTTTAGCCTCGCAGACGAGCGAACATAAGACTCACGAATAACAGGTATACGCATCAGAACCCGGGAAAAACTATCAACAGATATCATTTTCTATTTAATCCCTTTGGCTTTTCGGCAAGGACAGCAATAAAATAGCCGGTCAGATACCGCATTGGCCACTTTTCAAGTTTTTCAAGGTACATCAAGAATTTCAAGTACCGTTTTTGGACAGAAGGTGTTCCAAATCTTTCCAGAATAAAAGACAAAACAACAGCGAGTACCCGCGGGCAGTGCATCACTGAAGTTGTCTTGACCACATGAAAACCCGATCGTTTTAGCTGGAAAATCATCTGAGGCAACCCGAAGGTCGCACCGATATAATAGGGTACGATTCCCAACCTGTTCAGTGGACGATACGGAAGTATGTTTCGTAAGGCGACCAGCGGGTTTCCGGGATTATCCAAAGTTATGATCAAGCGCCCTCCGGGCCTCATTACCCGAAATAATTCA
>JAFDJC010000348.1 GCA_019307665.1 Deltaproteobacteria bacterium
GCTTTTATAACAAAGGCAAACTGTTAAAGGAAACAGGGCCTCAGCAGGCGAATGATATATCCGCCTGCTGAGGCCCCCCTGTTGTTTTTCCCCTCTGTTTTTTTAGTGGTTTAGAATGATTTGCCTATATCAGCCAAACATGATAATAGCCCAGATATTAGTATAAGACTTCAGACAACCATCAGATTAGGATCAAACAGAGGAAATAAAATATGATAAAGCCAGCCGCCGGCACCGCAACTGTTATCGTTTTTTTCATTATCATGTCGTGTAAGGCTGATGATAACAAAACCACTGGCGCTGAATTAAAAACTTCTGCTGAGAAATTCAGTTATGCAATGGGCATGGACGTGGCCAATGCCCTTAAAAAGCTTGAATCTGAAATAGACCTTGCCGCTTTTCTAAAAGGTGCCACAGACGGCTTTAACAATACTGAAGCCCTCCTCACTCCCCAGGAAACTCTTAAAGTAAAAAAGGAAATCGCAGGAAAAGTAAAAGAAAAACAGAAACTGAAGAGAGATGCCCTGGCCCAAAAGAATCTAAAAAACGGAGAAGCGTTTCTTGCTGAAAAACGGAAAGACAAAAATATATTGTCAACCAACAGCGGTCTTCTTTATTGTATGCTGAAAAAAGGTAAGGGTAAAAAGCCGGGAGTCGAAGACAAGGTAAGAATTCACTATAGCATAACAGGAATCAACGGAACAGAATTTGACGACTCCGTCATACGCGGCAATCCGGCTATTGTGCCGGTTAAAGGTGTCATCCCCGGCTTAAGTGAGGCTTTGCAGCTGATGCCGGAAGGATCCAAGTTCAAGCTTTTCATCCCTCCCCAGCTTGCCTACGGTGAAAAAAGTGCAGGGCCTGGCGGGAAAATACATCCCAATTCCACACTTATCTTTGAGGTCGAACTCCTGTCCATCGAAAAAGCGGCTGAAAAGTCATGACATTCAGGCATCGGGTTTAAACCTGCTTTTATAAATTTTTTCCTGTTCATCAAGAATTTCATTTAGTATTTTAATGTCCGTCATCGGATTCATCACAACACATCGAAGAACAACTGTCTCCTCTTCGGGTATATTGCGTGGATTCAAGGTAGTACGCGATACAAAGCTGTTGCCCGTCTCCCTTTGAATTTGCTGTACTGTCCGGTTGATGGCATTAAGTGTTTTATTAATCTGGTTTTTTCTATTTGCGTCTATGTTTGCAGCAAGTTCGGTCCGAAAGCGGGACGGACATATTCTGTAAGTCAGTATATTAAGCTCCGGCGGCGTTACAAGCTGGAAGAATGGCCTTTTTATTATTTCAGCTGCAAACTTTTTTGCTGTTTCAATGCCATGATCAATAAGAAGTGCATAACCTTTTGTCCCCATAATTTTTAAGGCGCTGTCAAGTATGAGTGAGTTTGCCTCCCGGGATCCTGCAAGTGATTTAATACCAAGATCTACAGAGCCGGGGCGGTTGACATACTTTGCATGATAGGACACCGTATTCATAATTTCAGGGTTCTTGAAATAAACCATGCCGCAGCTCATGGGCATATAAAACTGTTTATGACCGTCTATGGTAA
The DNA here is from genome assembly GCA_019307665.1 of Deltaproteobacteria bacterium. Taxonomy (GTDB): domain Bacteria; phylum Desulfobacterota; class Desulfobacteria; order Desulfobacterales; family SURF-7; genus JAFDJC01. The sequence continues at coordinate 1,568 of JAFDJC010000348.1, forward strand.
CCGAATCGGCATATTTAATACCGTTAAGCAGATGCCTGTATGCAGCCGACATGAGAATAGGACCGCCCCAGGCAGCATCAACATGAAAGTGTATTCCGTTTTCAGCACACAGTTCGGCAATGTTGCTCAAAGGATCGACGGAGCCGGTCTCTGTACTTCCTGCAATGCCGACAACCGAAATGATTCCGGTTTTACTGTCTTTATTAATTTCGCTAATGGTTTTTTCGAGCATTGTCATGTCGGTTCGATGTTTTTCGTCAACATCGATTGCAATGATATTCCTGCTTCCGATTCCCAAAATACCGGCGGCCTTTCTTAAGGAATAGTGCCCCATGCGTGAAACCAGTATGACAGCCCGCTCAATGCCGTATTCCCTGAATGCGGCAGAAATGCCTTCCTTTTCCACACCCCCAAACCCGTCCCTTGGTGCAAGAAGTGAATTTCTTGCAACCCACAGTGCGGTAAGATTTGCCGTGGTGCCGCCTTCAACAAAACAACCAAGGGTCGTCTCGGTGTTTTGTACATGTTTGTTATAAAAAGATTCGCTGTTATCAAAGATCAACCGGTGAACCTTTGCGAGTATCTGTTTCTCAATAATTGATACGACCTTTGATGTCTCAAGCTTTACAACATTCTGGTTCAGTGCGGCAACAATGGTTTTCAGATGAACCATAAAAAAAGGAATCGCAGATGTCATGTGTCCTACAAAGTAGGGGGATGCAACATTAACCGCATTCGGAGCAATTCCCCTGATCAGGTTGGTAATGACATCTGCAAGCTTTCTCTCCGGATTCTCACTAATTTTTGTATTTTTATATCTCTCGGAAAGTGCTTTCAGGCTAATCTCTTCGGTGATGCCGACATGTTCTTGAAGAAAATCATGAAGGCCGAAAAGAATCTGTTCCATGTACTTTACTAGCGTTGCCCTGGCCGCACCATCTTCAAGCCGGATAAATGTTCTATGAAGCGCTTTCCAATTAGCTACAAGTTTTGTGCTTTCTTTGGCGATATTTTGTTTGTTCATTGAATTAACAGTCATTTATCGATAACGGCAAACAGAAAACAATCTCCGAAGGAGGGATTGGTATGAATTTTCAATATATTGATCAACGGTATTATTATTCACAGTCATATCATATGCAAAAGATCATTTATTCTATCAAATCAAGAATATAATTTGCAAGAATATATTTGAGAAAATTGCAGACAATCCTTATTTCTTGACATGAAAACGGTATTATCTTAAAAAAGCAGATCTTTCAGCTGATACAAAAAGCTGCGTACGAGAGAAGAGATTATGTCTGAAAAAAAGA
>JAFDJC010000349.1 GCA_019307665.1 Deltaproteobacteria bacterium
TTGAGCAAAAAGATCCGCAAAGTTGAAGATGAATTTTGGAGGGACGATTCCTCGCTATACGTCTAAAATCAGTATCAAGTCATTTGACTGGAACTATAACGGTTCGGCCAATAAAAAAGGAGTAGCATAATGAAAAAATAGAACACGGCTAATTGCAATTAATTGAAATCTATTAATAAGGAGGGTAATGAATCAGTAATGAGTAAAATTAAAATAACCATTGTAGGAATCGGAAATTGTGCAAGTTCACTGATACAGGGTATTCATTACTACCGCAGCAAAGCCCCTAATGATTCCATCGGATTGATGCATTGGGAAATCGGCGGTTATATGCCTGGAGATATTGAAGTGGTTGCGGCATTTGATGTTGACAAACGCAAGATTGGACTGGATGTTAATGAAGCCATCTTTTCCAAACCCAATTGTACCACTGTATTCTGTGCGGATATTCCGCAATCTGGCGTAAAAGTACAGATGGGAAAAATTCTGGATGGTTTCGCCGAACATATGAAAAACTATGCAGACCAGTACACCTTTGTCCTCGCGAATGAGCCTGAACCGACAGAGGAGGAAATCGCAAAGATTTTAAAAAATTCAGGTACTGAGATTTTGGTGAACTATCTTCCTGTCGGCTCCGAGCAGGCAGTCCGGTTCTATGCGGATTGCGCACTGGAAGCGGGTGTTGCTTTTGTGAACAATATGCCGGTATTCATCGCCAGCGATCCGGTATGGGCAAAACGGTTTGAAGAAAAGAACATCCCAATCATCGGCGATGATATTAAATCACAGTTGGGCGCCACCATCACTCACCGCGTTCTTACAGATTTGTTTAATAAACGGGGGGTTAATCTGGAAAGAACTTATCAGCTAAACACCGGCGGCAATACGGACTTTTTAAACATGCTTGACCGTACCCGGCTGGCTTCCAAGAAAAAATCCAAGACTGAGGCAGTACAATCAGTTGCAGCAAAACGAATGAAGGATGAAAACATTCATGTCGGTCCGAGCGATTATGTCGCCTGGCAAAAAGATAACAAAGTCTGTTTCATCCGCATGGAAGGTAAACTGTTTGGTGATGTGCCGATGAATCTTGAAATGCGGCTTTCTGTGGAAGATTCACCCAATTCAGCGGGGGTGGTGATTGATTCCATTCGTTGTGCCAAACTGGCACTGGATCGTCAGCAAGGAGGTATTTTGACCGCGCCTTCTGCGTATTTTTACAAACATCCGCCAGAACAATTCACAGACGACGAAGCCTACACAATGATTGAAGCGTTCATTCAGGGGAAATAATTCATGAAGTGCCTAATCATTGCCGCCGGGCAAGGAACCCGGCTTAAAGCAAAAGGTGAAGTCAAGCCGCTTGTTCCGCTGCTGGGTGTGCCGCTGATTGAACGCGTTATCCGTTCTGCCATAGAAGGCGGGGCGGATGAGTTTTATGTGGTCACGGGCTATGAGGGAGAACAAGTTACCTGTTTTTTAAAACAGCTTGCCAAACGCTTAAATATTGCGGTCACTCTTATTCGGAATGATGAGTGGCAAAAAGAAAACGGTTTTTCGGTATTAAAAGCACGGGGTGTCATAGAGAAACCTTTTCTGTTATTGATGGCGGATCATCTTTTTGATTCAGCTATTATTCGGTCATTGCAGAAGCAGTCGCTTAACGAAGGTGAGGTTCTATTGGCGGTGGATACTGATAAAGACAATCCACTGATTGACATGGAAGATGTGACCAAGGTTTGTATCCAAGACGGGCACATTCTTAATATCGGCAAAACCATTGACGATTTCAACGGTTTTGATACCGGTCTTTTCCTTTGTACACCGGCAATATTTGAAGCACTGGAATGTGCTTGCAAAATTCATAATGATACGACTTTATCTGCTGCAATACGAATTTTGGCAAAAGATAAACACGCAAGATCACTGCAAACAAAGGGATTCTGGATTGATGTTGATGATGAAAAAGCCTACCAAAAAGCAGAAAAAACGCTGTTGGATTCGTTACAGGGTAAAAGCAACGACGGTCCGGTTGCTCGTTGGTTGAATCGCCCGATTTCCACCCGTTTATCCAAAATTCTGGTCAATTTTAATATCACCCCCAATCAGATCTCCTGTTTCTCTTTTATACTCTCAATGATTGCAGCGGGACTATTTGCACTGGGTAGCTATTGGTTTCTGGCTTTGGGTGGAATCATTGCACAATTTGCCTCTATTATTGATGGCTCGGACGGGGAAGTAGCCCGTCTTAAATATTTATCTTCCGATTACGGTGGATGGTTCGATGCGGTACTGGATCGGTATGCGGATGCTTTTTTACTGTTTGGGCTGACCTGGCATGTTTATAGTCAACACTTGTCTCCATGGGCTCTGGGGATAGGATTTTTAGCCATCATCGGCTCCTTTATGTTGAGCTACACAGCGGACAAATACGATAAGCTCATGAAAAACCGCATCCAAAAAGGGGTAAGGATGGGGCGTGATATCAGGGTCTTCCTGATTTTTCTGGGTGCAATATCCAATCAACCTTACCTGGTATTAATCGTGATTGCTGTTTTGATGAATCTGGAAACCATACGCCGGATTGTTATTTGCCAAAATGATAGATAATATTGCCTGTGCCAAACAAAAAATACGTGCGATTATTTCAAAATCCAGTGTGCCGGAAGATCCGATTCATGCGGAGAATGTGCTTCAATGGTTACTGAAATTAGAACCTGATGCCGATGAAACATTACAGATTGCCGCACTGGCCCATGATATTGACCGCGCCGATGAAAGGAGAAAAATACAGCGTTCCGATTTCAGCGATTACAATCAGTTTAAAGACGCTCATGCTAATAATAGTGCGAAGATTCTGAAAGAAATTTTACAT
>JAFDJC010000350.1 GCA_019307665.1 Deltaproteobacteria bacterium
CCTAGCGGTATATCCAACATTTTCCAGATCGTTATGTTTTCCTCCGGCCCGCACACATTTCTGGGATGTTGTCGCTCTTACATATCCCCTTTTCTCCTCCCCGAGAAAAGAACGCTTAAACTGCACCATGCCTGCATTGACAAACAGCAGCGTGGGGTCATCCGAAGGAACAAGGGATGAGCTCCTTACGATCTGGTGGTTATGCTTTGCAAAATAGTCGAGAAATTTTTTGCGTATTTCGTTGCCAGTCATAAATCACTCCATTTAAAATTATTTCTGTTAATTATCCTGAGTGTCTTCCTGTTCCTTTTTTGAAAGGCCCAAAGATTCTTTAACTCTGACTAATGCTAAATTGTATATATCCGGATTATTCTCTAAAAACTTTATTACGTTTTTACGTCCCTGCCCTATTCGCTCTCCATCATATGAATACCAGGAACCGCTTTTATCGACAATCCCGGCTGCCACACCGGTGTCAATAAGGTCGCCGGCTTGCGATATGCCTACACCGTACATAATATCGAACTCTGCATCAGTGAAAGGCGGCGCCATTTTGTTTTTAACAACACGCACCCTGGTTCGGTTCCCAACAATCTCCTGCCCATCCTTTATAGCACCGATACGCCGGATATCTAGCCTGACCGAACAATAGAACTTCAGGGCATTCCCTCCGGTGGTTGTCTCAGGGTTGCCGAATACAACACCGATTTTCATGCGGATCTGGTTAATGAAAATAACAGATGTCATGGTCTTGCTTATTGAAGCGGTCAGCTTCCTCAATGCCTGGGACATGAGCCTTGCCTGAAGTCCCATGTGGGAATCTCCCATCTCACCTTCTATCTCCGCCCTGGGGACAAGTGCGGCAACCGAGTCGATCACAATAATATCTATTGCACCGCTTCTTACCAGCATATCCGTAATTTCGAGCGCCTGTTCCCCTGTATCGGGCTGGGCAACCAGAAGTTCATCACAAGCGACACCAAGTTTTTTTGCATACGAGATGTCGAGGGCATGCTCAGCATCAACAAAAGCCACAATGCCGCCCTGCTTCTGGGCCTCGGCAACAGCGTGAAGCGCAAGGGTTGTTTTGCCGGATGATTCCGGACCGAAGATCTCAATCACCCTTCCTCTGGGAAGTCCCCCTACCCCCAGCGCCTTGTCAAGGGCAAGGGAGCCTGTCGAAATTACAGGAACATCTATTATAGGACTGCTTCCAAGCTTCATTATAGACCCCTTGCCGAACTGTCGTTCTATCTGAACCATGGCTGTTTCCACCGCCTTTTCCTTGTCCGGAGATGGGCTCATAATATCCTCCTTATCGATGATCATTTGCTTGCCCCGTTGAATACGAAGCCTATTCAACTGGGATCATTGGTTATTTTCAAATAGCTAAAGTGTTATCAATTTTAAATCAACAATAGATTTGCCAGTTTCGTATAAACTGCTCCTTTAGGTCTCAGTTCACTTTTATACAAAATAACCCTGTCGGCAGAAAACGATTCCGATTCAAACTTTGCAAATTCTTTAAGTGCATCACTTAATCTTTTTGGATCGATTTTTACCTTTGCCCTGCCCAGGGTAAGATGGCCTCTAAAAGGTCTCTTTTCTTTTGGGAAACCGATTTCTTCTAATTTTTCATCCAGCGTTTTTTGAAGTTCAGTCAGTAGATTTAATTGATCTGAAATGCCTGTCCATATAACACGAGGCTTTTTTATACCCGGGAAAACTCCTATCCCTTTTGCTTTTAGTGATATAGGCTTATATCCCTTCACCGATTCAAAAATAGTATTGCCAACTTTTTTAGTATCGGCCTCTTTGATGTTGCCTAAAAATTTTAAGGTAAGATGGATGTTTTCCGGACGAACCCATCGGATTTTAAACCCATATGACCTTATACCTTCCTGAACCTTGCTAATAGCAGATACTATTTTTTCCGGCAGCTCAATAGCTATGAAAGTTCTTAGGGTGTCTGACATAGAAAAAACCTGCTTTGCCCATCACTTAATTGGTAGTGTAAACTGCGGCTCTCCGATAAAAAATTTACCACGGGAAATCCATCTTTTCAACATTTCAGCAATTTCGCGTGCCCTTACAAGACTCGATAGCGGTACAGCCGGTACTTCTTCGCCCCTGAATTTGATATTGCCGCTTTTCAGCTCTGCGTAACTGACCTGGCCGTAACTCTTTAAAATGCCATTCGGATAATCATGACCATAATCGACTATCTGGGTAAACAACTCCTCATCTGAAACTGCAGTGTAGCGAACAATCTCTTCGTTCAATATGGGTATGGGTATACCAAGGCCTACGGTAAGCGAACATCCATAGCCCTGAAGACTCACACCCACCAGCCATTTGGGTCTCATTTTCTTGAGGTCTCCCATGACCCATATGGTGCCGGCCGGCCTAACAGGGATACCCTTTTTTGTTCTTTTTATTAAAGGATTGTGCTGAGTGCCGTACCATGTAACATATCCTGTTGTTCCACCGAGAAAAATACGGGTGCCAAGTCCGATTGTCTTGTAATAGGGATCATTAAAAAGCGGGCTGAGCTGTCCGGCCGAACAGTAATTTGCATTGGCTGCCTTGGGTTTTAATGTGCCCATATACGTATAGACTGTCTTGTTGGTAAGATTCACGGCACAATTATAGTTCTGATATCCGTTTCTCGGATTACACAAAGCGGCATGGGGTAGTGTGCGCATAGAAATTTCCTTTTCGATCATCAGGTTCGGATAACAGTCTGTTCCATAAGCTGTCGCCTTTAAATGCACTTTTTTCCCTGCAACAAGATCCTGAATCACGTGGCCGCCGCCATAGTTAAATTCCCCTGGATAGACCTTATTCAACGGATCATCATCA
>JAFDJC010000351.1 GCA_019307665.1 Deltaproteobacteria bacterium
CTCGAAATTGTGTAGTCAAACACAGTATCAGCGGGTGCTATTGATACACAAATAAAAACCCATAAAAAATACAGTACTATTCTTTTCATCATAGTTTCTCCCACTGCTAAGTTCCTATTATTATACCAAAAAGGCGTTTGCATATCAAGAAATTACTGCCTCCATTCTTTAATTTTGAGCAGCAACGCCTTAAGATGGTCTATTAATTCAGCGGCACTATCTGCGATTTCAAGAAAAATTAAGGGGTTCAGGAGCCTTTTTCCACATTGATCACTTAAAGCCTCAGCCATCTTTTCTCACAAACACCCATCCTATGTTACTTTTCTTCTAATTGAAAAACTTCTTCAACCTTTTTGCCGAAGGCCCCGGCGATGCGCATGGCCAAAGGCAATGAGGGTGCATACCGGCCCTGCTCGGTGGCAATAATCGTTTGCCGCGTAACACCGACCTTATCAGCCAACTGCTGCTGGGTCATCTCACCCGCATCAAACCGCAACCGCCGAATATTATTGCTGAGTTGGTCTTTACTCACTGGCCTGCTCCTTTTTACACTGAATCAAAATAACCAGCGGCTTTACGATCTCAGCAATAAATGCAAAACCAAAGAACATTAGAACAGGAACAAAAACAGGTATAGATGCCTTAGGGCTCATCCACACAAATATTCCTAAAAAGCCCGCCAGAGACAACCCCCCGAAAATTGCATCGGATATACTTTTGGCATTTTCGTAAATAAGTTTTTCTCGTTCATCAAGCCCTCTTAGCACCCGTCTTTTCATAACAAACTGCCCGACGGCTACCCATATACCTGTTACGATAGCTAAGGACAACATGAGAATTCGTGCGGTAAAAGTAGTTAACACGCCGATTTCGTCAAAATGAGCAATGAGATAATAAAACGCAACCCCGCCAACGATGAACGAGTACAGATAAATCCCTAAATCTTTCCATGCTTTTTTCTTCAAGCGATTCATGTGTCGCCTCCTTCCATATTTTTGTCATCTTCCCTGGCATAGCGCATCAGGACAAGAGACTGAACCGTTCCTGAAAGAAAGATACCACAAAAAAATGCAAACGATATTGACCACATCGCCACCTTACCCCGTCCGCCAACAAGGGTAAAAGCAGTACCCATAACGATAAGGATATAGCCCATGAAACAGTTGTTGCCCCAATGAATTGCCCGTTGAATCAAATAAAACTCCCGTTCATCAAACTGTGGAATATTTTGCCTCTTGTTTTTCCTGGAATTCTGGACGACTATCCACCCAGCCATTACACAGGTAGGGTAAAAGAAAGCGATTAAATATCTGACTCCCCTTACATCTGCATAGGTTAAGAATCCAAAACCGGACAGCCCCAAAATTGTCATCACACAAATAGTCCAAAAATCTTTCCAGGCTTTTTTCTGTAAGCGATTCATGCCCCACCTCCTTCCATTTGTTTATTGTCTTTGCCGCCATTACCCCCCCTGCCGTACTGAACGATAACAGCGATTGACCAGGTTATCCTGAATAATACACCCGCCACCAACAACAAGCCGCCAAGGTACATCACGTGAATGCTGCCGTTACCAATCACTAAAATCGGTATCAGACAGCTTAATATGAATACATACCAAAAAACTGTAAAAGAAAGTAGCGTTGCGCCGGTTTTAATCGTTACATCCCGTTCATCGAACTCAATCTCACCGGCCTTCAGCGGAAAAAATACTTTAAACAGCTCAACCAAAGCAAGCGGTCCAAGGACAATCAACGCGCTAAACTCTTTACCCCGCCAATATGTCGCAATGATCCAAATTGAAACGCCTGCATATAACATCCCTGTTAACATCACGATCAACTGATACCATGCGTATTTTAAAACTCGATTCATGTGGTACCTCCTTCGATTTGTTTATTATCTTTGCTGTAGAGAATCAATATTGTTACTGCATGTGTAAAAAACATGCTGAAGCCTGCAGTTCCAAAAAACCACGGCAGGACATGGATAGAAATGGTTTCCATTGCCTGGTAATAATAGTATCCCCAGATTCCCATACATAAAATCCCAAAGACCCCATATGAAATGCCAAACCCTGCGATAGCAGCTTTCATATTGATAAGCCCATCCCGTTCGTCGCATTGAATAGGTCCGGGGTCTTTCTTGAAAATTAACTGTCCCAGGCCCCCAAATCCAGATATACCCATGAAGCATAGTCCCGCCCAGGCACTCGGAAAACCTATCAAAATATATAGGATAGTGACGGCAATTGCGCTCAAGATCGAAGCGGTGCCTATGCATACCACCATCAGCCATGCTATTTTCTGCATCCGATTCATTTTACTGCCCTTTCAAATAGTAATAAGTAATCCCAACTAAATACAATGTAAAGCAAACCTTACATAATGTCAAGCTTATTTTACATATTTTTCAAAAATTTTTTGCATATCCCCAAAAAATGTACCTGCATACTACAGATATGTCCGCAAGATACCTGATATGAATAAACACTTCCTTTCCCTGCCCCTTGCCGTTATCATTCTCTTTGCGTTTGAATCTTTTTCTTTGAATCGAGATCATCTGGCTGTCGTAATTTTTTCGGGCGCTATTATTTTTATTTCCTCATTGTCGCTGGCAGTACTTCTTCAATATCACTGCATAAATAAATTGGAAAGGACAGTAAAATGAATCGGATGCAGAAAATAGCGTGGCTGATGGTGATATGCATAGGCACCGCTTCGATCTTGAGCGCAATTACCGTAACTATCCTATATATTTTGATAGGTTTTCCGAGTGCCTGGGCGGGACTATGCTTCATGGGTATATCTGGATTTGGGGGCCTGGGACCGTTAACTTTCAAGAAAGACCCCGGACCT
>JAFDJC010000352.1 GCA_019307665.1 Deltaproteobacteria bacterium
TCAGTATATGGAGGTATCACAAAGGAATTTGAAGAGGTTAGCCTTGAGTCTATCTGATAGCTCACATCCCCAATAACAAAAGGATACTTTTGCGACATCCATCAAATGGTGACATTCTTACAAACTGTTTTTTCATGCAACCGATTTTCTATGATACGGGAGGCTGTGGATATTCCGCTTGATTCCGGCCACCCATTCCGCTTGATTCCGGCCACCCATTCCGCTCGATTCCGGCCACCTATTCCGCTCTATTCCGGCCACCTATTCCGGAGCATTTCGGCCACCTTATAATTTTTAGCGACGCTGGATAATTTAACTTTTAATCTTTATGTTCTCCTCAGCACAATAAAGGAGGACATAATGGCAAAAGAAAGATTATCTATGCGAAAAATAAGAGAAATATTACGGCTCAAGTATGAGTGTAATCTTACTGACAGACAGATAGCAAAAAGCTGTTTCGTCGCTCGAAGCACTGTTGCAAACTACCTTAGCAGGACTAAATTAGCAGGTTTGAAATGGCCGGTTCCTGAGAATCTTAGCGATACAGATATTTATAATCTGATGTATAAAAGCAGGAGCAACAGGACTGTTAATAAACGCAACATGCCTCAGATGGAATATATCCACAATGAACTAAAGAAAAAAGGTGTTACTCTTCAGCTTCTTTGGTACGAATACAAGCAAAACAATCCGGGTGGATATCAGTTCAGTTATTTTTGCGAATTGTACCAGAACTGGGCTAAAAAACTGGATATTGCTTTAAGGCAGAGGCATAATGCCGGAGAAAAGCTGTTTATTGATTATGCCGGGCATACAGTTTCTGTGCATGATCCGAAAACAGGTAAAATAACAAATGCCCAAATATTTATCGCTGTCCTTGGTGCAAGCAATTATACGTTTGCTGAAGCCACTCCTTCCCAGGCTCTACCATACTGGATAAAATCCCACATCCACGCGTTTGAGTTTTTTAAAGGTGTTCCACAAATCCTTGTGCCGGACAATTTAAAATCCGGCATAACTCATCCATCAAGGTATGAACCGGATGTTAACCCAACCTATAATGACATGGCACTGCATTATGGCACTGCCGTTGTACCTGCAAGGCCCAGAAAACCAAAAGATAAGGCAAAGGCGGAAAATGCGGTTAAATTTGTGGAAAGCTGGATAATGGCAGCTTTAAGAAACCACACTTTCTTTAGTTTTGCAGAACTGAACAAGGCAATTGCACAAAAGCTGACAGAGCTTAATAACAAAAAGTTCCAGAAACTTGAGACCACCCGCCGGGAGATGTTTGAAAAAATAGACAAACCAGCCTTAAAACCGCTCCCCGTTGCCGGATATGAATATGCTGAATGGAAAAAAGCCAGGATAAATATTGACTATCATATTGAATTTGACCGGCATTATTACAGCGTACCCTATCAGCTGAGGAAAGAGCAGGTGGATATCCGGTTTACCGATACAACCGTCGAAGTTCTGTTTAAGAATAAAAGAGTGGCCAGTCATCTTCGGAATTATAAAAAGGGCGCTTTTACAACATACCGGGAACATATGCCAAAATCGCACCAGCAGTATCTTGAATGGACGCCATCAAGAATTATTAAATGGGCCGGCAAAAACGGGCCAGAGACAGCTCAACTTGTTATGGGTATTATGGACAGCAGGCGTCATCCTGAACAGGGCTTTAGGGCATGTCTTGGTGTTATGCGCTTAGGCAAACGATATTCGAATGAGCGCCTTGAGAAGGCATGTGAAAGAGCAATAGCCATCAAATCATATTCATATAAGAGTGTGGAATCCATTCTTAAGAAAGGGCTTGATAAAGTACCGTTGCAGAAGGAACCTGACCCAACAAACCCCATAGACCATTTTAACATCAGAGGTACCCAATATTACAGATAAAGGAGTTAAGCATGTTAAATAAACAGACACTTGACAAACTATATACCCTGAAGCTTACCGGTATGGCAGACGCATTCAAAGATCAGATGATGCGACCGGATATGAATGACCTGTCATTTGAAGAACGTTTTGCCTTTCTTGTGGATCAGCACTGGACATGGAAAGATGACCGGCGACTGAAAACACTTCTGAAAAGTGCGAAATTCAAAGACAATGCCTGTATAGAGGATATTGATTATAAAAGTCCACGCGGCATTAACAAGTCATTGATTTTAAGCCTTTCGGGCTGTGACTGGATTAAAAATGCACAAAACATTATCATTACAGGCCCAACCGGTGTTGGTAAAACATATTTGGCCTGTGCTTTGGCAAACAGTGCCTGTAGAAAAGGTTTTTCTTCATTGTATAAGAGATCATCCCGCCTGTTCCAGGAAATTGCTGTTGCCAGGGCTGATGGAACTTATCCGAAACTGATGAATAAAATTGCCAAAGCAAAAGTACTCATTATTGATGATTTTTGTATTACCCCAATAAAGGATGAAGAGCGCAAAGATTTGCTGGAAGTTATAGAAGATCGGCAGGGGCTTTGTTCCACAATCATATCAACTCAGATCCCGATAAAAAACTGGTTTGAGGTCATAGGCGATCCGACAATAGCAGATGCGGTTCTTGACCGTTTAATCCACAATGCACATAAAATCAATTTGAAAGGAGAATCTATGAGGAAAATTCGTTCATCCTTGACTAAAAAACACAAATCTGGGAAGTAGAAAAAACCAGCGTCGCTTCGCTCCGATCAGGTGGCTGTTTTACTCCGGAACAGGTGGCCGAAATGCTCCGGAATGAGTGGCCGATTTGAGCGGAATATCCAGATTTCTAATAAAGATACCAATATTGGTATATAAAGCAGCCTTTTTGATGTTTTTAACGGCATTATAATTTTGCAGATTTTC
>JAFDJC010000137.1 GCA_019307665.1 Deltaproteobacteria bacterium
TGCGTACTGTCATTCGTCTTGATGCCTTCTTCATTTGCAGCATCAATCTCTTCTGAATCAGCTGGGATCTTATCTTTTTTAAACCATGACACAATTGTCACATCGGCGCCTGAACGGAAAAGTGTCCGTGCAAGGTCATAAGCTGCGTTGCCGTCTCCAATAACCGCGACTTTCTCTTTTATTTTTTCTACTCCTCCATGATAGAATCGGTTCAAAAAGGAGAGGCAGCTTTCCACACCTTCCATATCTTCACCCGGAACACCAAGTTTTCTGTCTTTCCATGTCCCTGTGCAAAGAATGACACCATCAAATTCATTTCTCAGCTGACCAAGTTCTTCTTTTAAGTCAACATGATGGGAGGCAATAAAATTTACTCCAAGCTTTTCTATATATTTGAGCTCAGCATCAAGAATATTTCTTGGCAGACGGTGCGGGCCGATTCCATATCTGAGAAGACCGCCTAATTTTTCTTGTTTTTCAAAAACAGTTACCCGGCATCCAAATCCGGCAAGCTCCGCTGCTGCTGCAAGAGCAGAAGGGCCTGAACCTATAATAGCAATCTTTTCTTTTCTTGCTTCGACAGTTTTGTTGGAATGCTTTTCCACTGGAATTTCTTTTGCATGCTCTGTCTCGTAATCAGCCAGAAACCTTTTGATGCTCCTTATTGAAACAGCATCATCAAGTTCGCCTCTCCGACAGTCTTCTTCACATGGATGTGTGCATATTCTTCCGCATATCCCCGGCAAAACATTTTTTTCTCGTACAAGTTCAAGTGCTTCGATAAATTTACCTTCTTTTGCCAGGGCAATGTACCCCTGTGCGTTAACTCCAAGCGGACAACTTTCACGGCAGAGTGGCAATCGGCGCTTATCTATTTCGGGTCTCCCGGGGAGATTCAGTCTGCTGTCAATCTTTATCGCTTTTTCATTTTCTCCAACCTGAACAGGACATACTTCAACACATCGTCCGCAGAGGGTGCATTTTTCCGAATCAATAAAAGTCTGCTTTTTTACGAGGCTTACTCTAAATCCCTGAAGATTGTGCTTAATAGATTTTACTTCTGCGGGCATAATACATTTAATGCCTCGATTTCTGAAAATCCTGATAAGACCGGGCCGGTGAGCATGGTTCAACTGCATACCGGTTTTCAGTTTCCATTCGTCTCTTGAAAGTTTTTGATCAATATTTGAATCAGTATCTATAAGTGTCACCGGAATGCCGAGTTCACCAAGCTTATTCGTTGCGACTATTCCTGCAGGCGTGGCTCCGACCACTACAACCCTGTGTAGACGATCTTTGGGGCGTTTCATGAAATCGCTCCTGTTTTGCCAAAGGCTTTTTTCTCCCGCCCTTTGAGTTTGGAAAGACCATAATCATAACCTTTGGCAAATGCTTTAATATTCATTTCCTCAGTACCTTTTGGTACGGAAGACATTACAGCTTCCTCTGCGGCCTTTTTTGAATTCGCCAAAGTAATAGCTGTTGCAAAGCCTATCATGATAATGTTCGCCATCATTTTTCTACCAAGCTCTTCAGCCATGCGTGTAGCAGGTATTGAAAAATAGTCTCTATCTTCATCTGCTTTTACAAGATCACGGTCTGTCAATAATGTTCCATCAGATTTAAGCTGATCCTTATATTTTTCATAAGCTGTTTGTGACATACAGATCAGGATGTCCGGATTATTAATATAAGGATACTGAATAACCTTATCTGAAATAATCACCTGGGCGCAGCAGGCGCCACCGCGTGATTCAGGTCCGTAGGACTGAACAAGTGTACTTTCTTTGCGATCTCCCAGCGCTGCCGCCATCCCAAGAATTCGCCCGGCAAGCACAATGCCCTGCCCTCCAAAACCTGTTACAATGATTTCTTTTTTTTTGTCTTCTTTTTTTTGCGGCATGGTTTCAAAAATTCCTTAATCTTCACCTGGATCCTTTTCCGGCCAGTATATCTTTTTATATTTTTCGTCATGGGTCGGCTTGTCTATATCTATAAACTTTCCCAGAATAATGCCCTTGTCGAAATCTATATCGAGTTCAGAAGGATCAGCACCATTTTTAATGATCGTATTTTCGCTGTACTTTCTTAAAGTTTCGATGGATTTTTCTTTGTTTCGTCTACCGAAATTGATCGGACATGGAGATAAAACTTCAATAAATGAAAACCCTTTTCTGTTGATCGCGTCTTCTATTGCATCGGTCAGATCCCTTGTATGAAGCATTGTCCACCTGGCGGTATAGGTGGCTCCGGATGCGTATGCCAGAAGTTGCAGATTAAAAGGGGTTTCAGGATTGCCGACAGCAGTTGTTGAAGATTTGGCGAGATAAGGAGTTGTTGCCGCAACCTGGCCGCCTGTCATACCGTAAATCAGATTGTTTACGCAGATAACCGTTATATCCATGTTCCGTCTTGCGGCATGAATGAAATGATTTCCTCCTATTGCAAAAAGGTCTCCATCACCGGAAAAAACAATAACGTTGATATCCGGATTTGCCATTTTGATTCCGGTGGCAAACGGGATAGCTCTTCCATGAGTTGTGTGAAAGGAATCGATATCTATATATCCCGCACCACGGCCGGAACAGCCTATGCCGGAAACCATTGCAAAGTCTCTGTAGTCAATTCCAGTATTTTTGATTCCGGTCAGGCAGGATGCAAATACAGATCCTATACCACATCCAGGGCACCAAATATGTGGAAGGCGATCAGTCCGTATCAAATCTTCCAAAGGATGGCTTTCCCGGCGCTTATGTTTTGTTGAGCTTTTTGTCATTATTTAAAAAACCTCCTTAAGCAAATTCAAAACATCTTCAGGAGGTATAATCGCTCCGCCGGGATGGCCTACATGATAGGAAGGGGCTTTGTCCCCGACACATCGTTGTACTTCTCTCGAGATTTGCCCCATGTTGATTTCAACTGTAACAAATCCTTTAACACTTTTTGCGAGTTCTTGTATCAGGGCATCAGGGAAGGGCCAGACAGTGATCAGCCGTAACAGACCGGCCTTAAAACCCATTTTCCGGGCTTCATCGACGGCAGTATAGCTAGTCCTTGTTGCAACACCGTATGATACGATAACAATTTCAGCATCATCCAGAAGATAGCTTTCCGTCTTAATTATATCATCAAGATTATTTCTGATTTTTGAAAGCAGCCGGTCCATCATTTCACTTTGAGTGTCAACCGACATTACCGGATATCCTTTTTCATCATGAGTAAGGCCGGTAACATGAACATTGTAACCTTCTCCTATGGAAGGCATTGGAGCGACACCGTTTGGACCGGGCTTAAATGGTTTGAATCCTTTTTTCTGTCTTCCTTTAGGTTTAGGCCGTGATACTGTTTTAATTTTTTTGGCATCAGGGATAATTACCTTTTCACTCATGTGTCCGACAATTTCATCAGACATGATAAAAACAGGCACACGGTATTTTTCGCTCAGATTAAAAGCCGTAATTGTGAAATCGAACATCTCTTGTGGTGATGACGGCGCGATGGCAATAATTTCATAATCCCCATGTGATCCCCATTTAGCCTGCATCATATCCGACTGGGCGCCCTGGGTCGGCAAACCGGTGGAAGGACCGCCACGTTGAACATTAACAACAACACACGGTGTTTCCGTTACAACCGCAAGGCCGATGGTTTCCATCATAAGGCTGAATCCCGGGCCCGAAGTCGCTGTCATGCTTTTAACACCGGTCCAGGCGCTGCCCAGGATTGAAGTCATGGCGGCAATTTCATCTTCCATCTGAATGAATGTTCCGCCTACATCAGGTAGTCTCAAAGAAATATGTTCAGCTACTTCTGTTGCCGGCGTTATCGGGTATCCTCCAAAAAACAGACATCCTGCTGCAATAGCTCCTTCTGCGCAAGCAACGTCACCGTTAATAAAATGTACACCTGTGAGGACCGCCGGTTTCATTCTTTTCCTCGTAACTATCTTTATTTAATTTAAAATTACTATTTGAATACCAAATAAAATGCTATTGATCAGCAATAACTGAAAATATGGCAAATTCGGGGCAAAGAAGCTCACAATAATGACAGTTAAGGCAGTTGTCCAATATAACTACAGGAGGATGGTATCCTTTTTTGTTGAATGCCGCAGAAAATTCGAGAACTTTCTGTGGACAATATTCGATACAGTAACCACAACCTTTGCACCGCTCTTCAATTATATGAACAATCCCCCGTTCAGGTTGTATCTCATCTGAATCAAGGGGGACCCGCCATAAATCCATAGTACCTTCCTCTACAATTTATTATTTTTTACTGCTCCGAATAAAAATCAATTAATATACATGGTTTTTAAAAAGATCAACAGAAATATAATGTAGCCGAGTTTTTACAAAACGGAGACACCCCTATATTTTCATTAGAGGGAAAGTAAAAAAGATAAATTTGATCAGGAAAAAGCGGTCGATAATATTCAGAAGTCGTTACGAAAGAACAGTGGAAGAATATTATAAATTTTATTAAATAGTTATAAAGCAAATATGTAAGTTTTCAAAAAGACAGGGAGGGGCAAGGGTGTCTTATTTATAAATAGGTGACTGTCTGAGCGAAGCGAGTTTCAGATATTTATAAATGAGATATTCTTGGCCAGGGATTATTGAGAAATTACGCAAATATGCTGTTTTATATCTTGGCATGTTCTTTCGTTACGAACTCTTATATACGAGTTTTTTCTGGTTTATAACGGAACATATTTCTGACAACTACTATAGGCCTCAGATTTCATTTTGTGTCCAAAACCCTTCCATCTTCAACCATATAAATCTTCTGCAACCTTCTGAAGCCCCAGCTCCATCAACTTTTCTTTAGTCGGTTTTCCTGTTTCCATATCCCATTTGCTGACAGTATAAAATTCCTTGAGCATCATATCCATATCCGGTTCAATGCCTGCGGTACCGCCCTCGTTTAAGGCCTTGCGTGCAATTTCAGGGAGCTTGTCGTCCTCACAAGTCACGCCCAGTTTATTGTTGATGGCTCTTTTTAAATTCAAAGAACGTTCGCCGAACGTCAGTAAATCCATGGTCTTGAAGTCTTTTCCTGTAATATTGGCAAGGATTTGTGCGATCATCGATGCGGGTATGGGTGAAAATTGGCATAACGTGAAACTGTTGTAAAGCTCACAAAACTGCAACAATTTTGCCGTCAGCGCTCCTTTTTGATTGGGATCGTTTTTATCTGTGAACGTAATGCCGAGGCTCAGGCCCAATTCGTTTCCCGGTGCATCCAGACTGTAAAAAGCCCCTTTTAAATGGCAAGCGCCCCTGGGGCCCACGGCGTATGCCAGGGCAGCGCCCTGGTATGCCCTGGGATCATGCATGGGGATTTCAAGACCCTTCACATGCGCAGCTTCCTCCGGATCTGCTCCAAGTTCTGCTGCCATCTGTTTAACACCCTTGGACAGCAGTTTGCCGATACCCTCCTGGTTGATAATCATTTCAATGAGCTTTAAAATGATCGCTTTATCACCCCAGGAAATTTCCATGCCTGCTTTTTCTTTTGTGAGAATCCCTTTTTCATATAAATGCATGGCAAATGCAATGGAAACGCCGGCAGAAATGGTATCAATGCCATGGGTATTGCAAAGATGGTTTGCCATTACAATGGAATCAGTATCAAAATTCATGCACAGCGGGCCAAACGCGCCCACTGTTTCATATTCAGGACCGTCCACCTGTTTAATGTCATCCGAAAAGTCTTTAATGATTCTCCCGCAGCCGATGGGACATCCGGAGCATGCGTAATTGGACATTCGATAGCGATCTCTAAATGCCGGCCCATGGATTTTTGCCGCCGGGAAAACGCTTTTCGTAAAATATTTAGCAGGCGCGTCCCCCAGTCGCATGGCAAGGTCCATATAAAAGTTTGTGCCGTAAAGCTTGTACGCCTGGGTATAGATGTTGCTCATGATGCTGTCACGTGCTTCGTTGATCACAGTTTTCAGTTGTTCGGAATGTGCAATTGTTGACTTCATTGTACCGGAAACAACAATGGCTTTTAGATTTTTTGAGCCCATTAAAGCGCCCATACCGCATCTGCCGGCAGCCCGGCCTTCATCGTTCATAATATTTGCATAATGAATCAGGTTTTCACCACCCAATCCAATGCAGGCTACAGAAGCTTTGTCACCCACCTCGGCTTTAATTTTTTCCTGTGTTTCATAACTGTCTGCTTTGCCCCACAGATGCGTTGCATCATTAATCTCAGTAACCCCTTCTTTTACATATACGTATACGGGTTTTTCAGCCTTACCGGTAATCAATATGCCGTCATAGCCCGTACCTTTAAGGCGCATGGGAAATTTCCCTCCGGTTGTGGCCTCCCCCCAGAGACCGGTTCCCGGAGATATACCGCATATGGCAGCACGACTGACCATTGGAACGTTGGAACCGGTAAACGGGCCGGTTGCAAATACAATAGGGTTTTCCGGAGAAAGGGGATCCATGCCCGTTTTTACATTTTCATAGATGATTTTTGCGGCCAGCGTTGATCCGCCGACATATTTTTCCTGATCTTCATCACTGATTGGAATTTCTTCTGTTTTGCTGCTTGTAAGATCGATTTTCAGGAATTTTCCAAAATATCCTTTCATGGGTCTACCTCCATGTCTCTGATTGCATATCCAGCAGTTCACCTTCATAGGCGCTAAAAAATATATCTCTGAACTGTTCTTGGTTCAGGTCATACCAACCAAAGTAGAATCCCGGGTCAGTGGGTGTTTGGTCTATCATCATATCCATGTTTTTTTCAAGGCTATCCTTTGTCACACCGATTTCCTTGAGGCCAATGGGAAGATGTAAAGATTTCATAAGACCCCGAATTTTTTCAATCAGGTTGGACAGACTCTTTTCATCGGAGTCATTGTCCCGGACGCCAAGCATATCACAGAGTTTCAGGTAGCGGTCGGTTATTTTTGAATACACCTGGAGTTCATAAGGGATAAACAAAAGAACCAATACACCGTGATGAATATGAAACAGTCCGCCGATGGTGTGACCCAGGGCATGAGAAATTCCGGAGCCCCCATTGGCAAGCGGTATTCCCGCCATCATGGCGGCCTGCTGCATTTTCATTCTGGGCATCATATCGCTCCCGTCCTTGTATGCACGCGGCAACCATTCAAAAATCATCTCAATCGTTTTTTGTGCAATGGCCTGGTTGATCTCATCTGATTTTGGCGCCATAAACCCGTCTATGGCATGGGCCAGGGCATCGGCACCGGTGCCGGCCGTCAGCTCCGGAGGCATTCCAACAGTTAGCGATGGATCAAGCAGGGCAAAATCCGGCACAAATTCCGGCAAAGCTCCGGCAACCGGAAGTTTCACACCATCGGGAAATGAAATGACTGCCACGCCTGAGACTTCGGAACCGGTCCCACTGGTTGTGGGGACAGCCGCCAGCTTGGCTTTATTTCTAAGATTTAACGGGACCAGGGGGCTTAATATTTCCAGCTTGACATCCGGATGCTCATATAAGAGCCAGGCTGCTTTTGCTGTATCCATGGCAGATCCGCCACCCAGTGCAAAAATCAGGTCGGGTTTGAATCGTATGATCTGATCTGCACAGTCCTTTACCGTATCAATCGGGGCATCCGGCTGGGCCTTGGCCCAGGTTTCAAAAGAGATGCCATGCCTTTTTTCATAAGGGCTTATAATTTTTTTGGCAAACCTAACCGCATACTCATCGGTTACAATGAACGCCCGTTTGCTTTTACACTCCCTGGCAATCAGATCAACCGCGTCCGGCAGAAGCTGGGGTTCATTAAGAAAGAGGTTAAAACCGGAAAATACCCGCGGAACAAAAAAAGGCTTCATCAAGTCCCGTATAGATTCCGCCTGTATCATGGGACCGCCCCATGTCTTCAGCAAATATTCGTGCGTCCAGTAAGTCATATGGCCTCCTAATTTCTTAATCGCTATTCCATGACAAAATTGATGGCAGCGCCAAACCAGGTAAACGAATGAATCTGGCCTTCAATGCCGACCAGGTGATTTTGAAGCGCTTCTATTATTCCTTCTTCACCTTTTTTCATGGCATTAAACGCGATCTTGGCATCTGACCAAACAAGGGCGGCATCATATTGATCCAGCACCGAATCGGCAGAAAACTTGCCATCTTTGAAAATAAATCGTTTTCCTTGTTTATTGTCTTTTGTTTTAACGACAATCATGCATTCATGCACCATCAAAAATTTTTT
>JAFDJC010000138.1 GCA_019307665.1 Deltaproteobacteria bacterium
TAGGGTTCGCGCAAAAATAACTTCACATTTTTGGCGCTCAGATTTATGTTAGATTTGGTAGATTTTAAAAAGCAAAAGGCGCAGTAATAGTAGACTATTTCAAGATTTTTGCTTTTTAAAATCTGCCGAAAATGACTTGAAGATGCGATGCCAAAATGGGAAATTATTTTTGCGCGAACCCTTAGGGCTTATCCACCTGAGTTTTCCCCAATCTTATTTAGTGTCCATCCAGAAATGAGATATTTTGTTCAAGATCAAGGCATGCGAAAATTTTAACCGCAGGAATATATTGTAATATTTCGAGGATTAAAATTTAAGCATAACGCAGGGATTGAGCAAAATAGCCATTTCTGGATGGAAACTATTTAAAATAGGTCAGCAGCGCATGCAAATTTGTCAGGGGATGGGGCGGACAACCCGGGATAAACAGGTCCACCGGCAATAAGCTGTCCAGGCCTTCGGTGATTTCAGGGCTCCCCCTGAACGGGCCGCCTGTGAGGGTGCCAATATCCCTGCATCTCATTCAAACAACGATGAATTCAAGATAGGCCTGTATCACTGCATTACCATGCTTTCGTCGACATTATCTGTCTGATTTTTTTCTCAGTCTTTTTTTCTACCAAGATCATTTTATTCGCCTGGGCTTTTTTTATCTTTTCAGCAATAGCCTCGATATCTGCCGGCTTTTCTATTAAATCCATGGCTCCCAGTTTCATGGCCTCAATTCCTTTTTCTACAGTAGCATGCCCAGTAAGCAGGATGACCTGCATGTCAGGATTTATCTTTTTAATCGCTTTAAGGGCCTCGATACCGTCCATTTCAGGCATTTGAAGATCAAGGATAATCGCGTCATAGGACTCTTCTTCCACCTTTTTAACAGCATCTTTCGCGGAGGTTGTTGTCGAAACATTCATCCCGCGATTTGTCATCCTTTCTCCGAGAGCTTCAAGAAAATCTTTTTCATCGTCAACGAGTAAAACTTTCTCTTCCATAACAGACCTCCGTTACTAAAGTTAATATTTCAGGCAGAGGACGATCTCCCTCGCGCCGTTATCGATCTGCAGTTTGCCGTTCAGGGCTTCAAGCAGGCGCGTCTCCCGCTCTGCCGGAAAATCGCAAGTTGACATACCGTCAAGCCCGCTGATCCCGGAAAACCGGATCAGCACATCGCTGTCATGATCCTCTACAGAAATAGGGACGGTATCACCGCTTTTAGCCAGGTTCATTATATAATCAAGACAGAGCCAGATGATGTTCTGCAGCAAAAAAGAGTTTGTGGTGATTTCAATCCTATGCGAGCAAGAATCTATTGTAAAAGAAACCCGCTTCATATCACAAAGCCTTGAGGAAAGAATTATTATAAACTCCAAAGTATCCGCGATATCGACCAGTTTTACCGTTTCATCAACACTGTGGGCGAATCTGTTCATATTCTGAATAATGCCATTCGCCCTTTTGACCTGTTTCAAAACTTTTCTTGAAATTCTCTTTAGTTTTTCCGGATCTAAGGGAACACCTCTTTCTTCCATAAGGGTAACATCTTCCAGGAGGCCGGCATTTTCATTGATAATGGCCAGCACATTATTTATTTCGTGAGAGATAGAGGCGCTCATTTTGCCGAAAAACTGAAGCGCCGATTCTCCCATCACATCTAATTTAGCGCTCATAGTGCACCCCCCGGGGCTTTAAGGACCTCATTCAGCTTTTCAATGAGGATCGTGATATCCAGCGGTTTTGCCAGACAATCCTCAGCGCCGGCTTCGGCTGATCCGGTTTCGAAATCATATCCGCAACCGTGCCCTGTCATGAAGATGAATTTCATTTCAGGATGTTTTTCCTGAAGTTGCCTCTTCAGACTAAAACCACTGATTCTGGGAATCTTTATATCCAGGACAGCGAGATCATAAAACGTTAGTTCCGCCTGTTTCAACGCCTCCTCTCCGCTTGTCACCCAGTCGGCATCAATCCCCCGGATTTCCAGCCTTTCCGCCAGGGTAGAGACCAGTTCTTTTTCATCGTCTACCAACAATATTTTCATTTCTCTGATCTCTCCTTTCCCTCCATTTGAAGGGGCAACGTAACCGTGAAAATAGATCCTTTTCTCTCCTGACTTTTAACGAAGATCGTACCCCCCAGTTCCTGAACAAGACCGTATGTAATGGACAGACCGAGGCCTGTCCCTCCATGCCCGGTTTTGGTGGAAAAAAACGGCTCAAAGATGTGCGTTATGTCTGTCGCTGGGATACCACAGCCGTCGTCAGCGACCGTGACGGTAACAATCCTCTTGTTTTTGCATTCGGCCATGATATCCAAACGCCCCCCGTCATCCATGGCCGCAAAGGCATTGTTTATTAAATTCAGGAAGACTTGCTGCAGCTTACCCCTGTCGGTTTCAAATACGGGAACATCATTTACTTTTACAGAGACTGCAATGGACCTGTACTCGGCCTCCTTTTCCAGGAAACCAAGCACCTCACTGATAAGTTCCTCAAGGTCTGTTGCTTCTATGCTCACGTCCATATGCCGTGCAAATCTCAAAAGACGCCTGGTGATTCTAGCGCATCGCTTCACGGAAGATATAACAGCGTCAATAAGACCAACG
Organism: Deltaproteobacteria bacterium; assembly: GCA_019307665.1. Classification (GTDB taxonomy): domain Bacteria; phylum Desulfobacterota; class Desulfobacteria; order Desulfobacterales; family SURF-7; genus JAFDJC01. Next base: position 2,603 of record JAFDJC010000138.1, read on the forward strand.
AGCTTATCGTCATGAGAATATGTCTCAGTAAAAGCAAAGAGGTCTTTAATAAGACCGGCCTTCTCGTTAATGATGGCCAGGGGGTTGTTAATTTCATGGGCCACGCCCGAAGCCAGCCGCCCGACGGAGGCCATTTTATTGGCGTATTCCGCCTGATGGAGTGCAACAACCCGTCTTTCATCAGCCATGTATATTTTATTTACCATACGGGTAACCGTACTTAAAATTACAACCAATATTAGGATAATGCTGACCACCAGAAATGCGATAAGTTTCAAACGCGTCTCTTGCCAGGGCTTCATGAGCTCGCGTTTATTTTTGACGATCATCAGTATGAAGGGAGTATCCTCAATGTATCGGTAACCGATCAACAGATTATCGCCATTTGGGTTCTTTTTTTCCAGCACCTCTGTTTTTTCAGAAAACTCCGGAATCAACACTGAAACTTTTTCAAGGATTTTACCATGGTCCCGGGAAGGAGTCTGGAGGATGCCGTCGTGGTTTACAATAAAGGCGTCGCCCGATCCGCCTATTTCGAGATTGGAAAGCAGGTTTTTAAAAGGCGCAATGTCCAAAGCGGCCCTGAGAATAAAGAAGGAACCGTCCGCCATGTCGCGTTTGACTGCAATGACCAGGTGCGGGACCTTACGGTAACCAAGAAATACGTCGCTGATATGAACGCCTCGGTCTGTAACCTGCCCATACCATTTCTGGTCACTGTAATCTTTATTCTTGAGTTCGTATGGCCCGACATAGTTGCTCTGCCTGCCCATGGAATCTATCACCCCAAGGTCTGTAAACCCGCCAAAACCCTTTTTCAGGTTTTTTAATATCTCGGCCAGCCTTTCCGGATCGTTCAGTTGTTCGAATGAATTGTCGTGGACAATAAAATCCAGAGATGCCCTGCGTTCTGTAAGAAAGAAGGAAATGCTCCGACGGGTATTTGAAACGACCCGGGATGTTCGCAAAAAAAGTTCAGACTCGATCGAATGCTGTGTGACATTGTAATCAATTATCGTTATGAAAATCAGCGGCAAGAGGGCAACCGCGGAAGTTATCAGGACCGACGACTTCCACAAGCGCGGAAAATTGACCAGGCGCTTTTTCGGTCCACCCCCCGGCTTTTGAAAGCGCCAGAATCCAGGCCTCAGCTTTGTCAGTATTGGCATGATGCACCAGTTATAGAATCCCATAACCCCTCAATCCTTCAGCCCTTATTTTACATTTGTTTGGCGTATCTTTTCATTGGCTTTTTTGATTGTGTCGCTCAGTTCGTTGATATCGACCGGTTTATGCAAGTATGCAAATGCACCGAGATCCATGCAAATTTTTCTGTCTGCTTCGCACCCGTGACCGGTTAGGATAATGACCTCGATTTCCGGTTGTGTCTCCTTTATTCTACGCAGGACCTCGATCCCGTCAATGCCCGGCATCTTGAGATCCAGGATCATAACATCCGGTTCGTCTTCCTTGACCAGTTCAAGGGCCGATTCACCGTCATAAGTTACAGCCGAACCCATGTCTCTCATGAGCAATCGCTCTGAAAGGGTCTGCACAAATTCCCGCTCATCGTCTACGAGAAGGATCTTTGAGGGCATTTCAAAATCGTATTTTCGGTAGATGTCTGCCTTGTGAAACCCTTTTCCAACCCTTGTATCAACCGTCTTGACCCCCGGCACGTTTAATGCGATGGATTTCAGGTCTTCTTCAAGGCGCCCGAGCATCAAAACGCTTGTATTTATGGTAATCGTTACAGCACCGTCTCTTGTACTTATGCCGACAGCATGCCCCTCTTTTGCCATGGCGACTTCGACGGATGAAGAAACAGTGAAATCAGAGACCGCCTTTTTTGAGCTTTCCGTCGGCTGAATGATTTCATGGCTCAGGTTTTCATAAATAATTTCCGACGCCCTGTCGGCATCGACCTTATCTGTCGGGATGACAATATCATACAGGGATGCATCCCATGGGTCGCTTGTCTTGAAAAGCATGTTTACCCATGAAAAATTATCCGCATCGTTTTTTTCTATAATACCCGCAGCCTCCTTTTCCGAAACATTTTTGCTTTTCATTGCTTCCGCCATTCTTGACTTGGCATCGGCAATAATACAAACATGAAGCGTGTGAGTGATGTCTCTTGGAATAAGCAACCCTGAAAAACCGGAAATAATCAGATCGTCTTCAGACAGCATGTTGGCAAGGGCAAGCCTGAGCTGTGCTATGGAGCGTTCTTTTTCATGGGTGAACCTGTTGAACACAGATGTTTTCCCCAAAAACGCCTTCATTATGTTATCTTCAGGCATACCGGACATTTTATTTGCCTTGGCTGCGATGTCTCTGTCTGCTACAAGCCTGTATCCTGTTTTCGCAAGCGTTTTTTGTACTATTTCATCACTCTTACAGTACACGCCGCTGAAAATTGTAATAACCGACATTTTTACTCTCCTTTTTTGCTCATGTGTTTAACGGCATTGGATACTGTTGTTATGAGAGGGCATTGTTCCTCATCGCCGTCTTTATGTGTTTCGTAATGGACCGCAAGTATCGCCTTTTCCATAGTCGGCTGGATATTCTCTTTGCCGATTTCTTCAAAAAGGTGAGTGCGCTTAAGCACCGCCATAACGGTCTCGTTTATTCCGGAAAAGGAGATCCCTAATCCGGAGCTGCGCAGGTTCTCAATAATAAGCGACAACGACTCCTCTCCGGATGCATCCATATCGTTAATGCCGTTTGCAGCAATGATGATATGTTTCAAGTCTTTTTTCGCAAGCACTCTGTTGTTGATTTCATCCTCAAGAAAACTGGCATTTGCAAAGAAAAGCGGTCCTTCGAAACGGACAAGATCAATATATTTGCATCCCATCAGGTCGTGCGTGGCAATATCCCGGTGCGCTTCATCTTCATGTTTTGAAAGAGAAGAAACCGTCGGCCGCATGCTTTTGTAAAGGAATACGGCAAGAGACAGAGAAACGCCGATATAAATACCTTTTTCAAGATGAGGGGCAAGGGCGAGAGTTGCTATAAAGGTGATGATGGAAATAGCGCCGTCATACCACTGCGCGCGCCATGCATGGATAAAGCCGGTTACATTGACAAGACCTATGACTGCCATCATAATTACAGATGCAAGGACTGCCTGCGGCAGGTGATAAAGAAGGGGGGTCAGGAATAAAAGGGCCACGATTACCACAAGGCTTGTAATAACACTGGAAAGGCCGGACACGGCGCCTGACTGCAGGTTGACCGCGCTTCTTGAAAAAGATCCGGACACGGGATAACTTTTTCCAAGTGCGCCGATAATGTTGGCCAGCCCCTGACCGATAAGTTCCTGATTTGGATCAAGTCTCTGGCCCGTCTTGGCAGCCATGGCCTTGGCAATTGCAATTGCTTCCATAAACCCCAGAAGAGAGATAATGACCGCAAACGGAAGCAGTTGGAAAAAAAGCAGGAAGTTTATTTTAGGCATTCCAAGCGAAGGCAGGCCTTTTGGCACAACCCCGACAACAGCCCCGCCTCCGATCATGAGAATATTACTTTCATCAATAGCCCTATTGCCGACTTTGATTCTCCAGATGCGGCCGTCTGTTTCGACACCTTCATGAGCAGAATCCTGCGGGTAAAACAAAATATGTTTATTCTCTTTTTCAACCGTGGAAAACAGGACCTCACGCAAACGCTTCCGCAGCAGGTGACAGTGGCGTTTCTGTGCCGCAATTTTTGCGTTGGCCACAGTAATTTTATATTCCATATCCAGAAGATCAAAAGACGGAGTGTGCGAATCATGACCGGATTGTGTTTTCAATTCATCGAGTTCCTTTATGAGATCGGACCTCTCTTCTCCAATTGTTGCAATTTCCCTGACCGCATGATTGAAATCGGTTATGGTTTCATGAATGCTTTGAGATTGAATATCTGAAATGACAACCCTCTCATTATGTTCAAACCCAATTAACATTGAAAACAGAGTGGTGATTACCACTGCAACAAGAACGTTCGGGATCCTGGGGTTAATTCTTTTCAGAAAATACATAAGAAGAATCGCAACAACCCCAATAATAAGCGTTGGCCAGTGAGTATAGGCTACGGCGGCCTGAATAACACGAATTATGGTTTCATAGTGGTGCGGTGCCTTGTCAACGTAAACACCGAACATCTTTGAAAGCTGGGAAGACGCAATGATAATTGCCGCAGCATTTGTAAAGCCGTTTACAACCGGGTGAGACAAAAAGTTCACAATAAGACCCAGGCGAAATACGCCTAAAAGGAGCTGGAAAACACCTACTGTTAAGGCAAGGAGCACAGCATATGCGATGAATGCTTCACTTCCTGCGGTGGCAAGAGGTTCCAGTGATGCGGCGGTCATCAGCGAAACCACGGCCACCGGGCCTGTTGCAAGCTGCCGGCTGGACCCAAATAGTGCAGCGATCATCGGCGGCAGGAACGAGGCGTACAGTCCATAATATGCTGGAAGCCCAGCCAACTGAGCATAGGCCATAGACTGGGGGATCAGCACAAGTGCGACAGTCACGCCTGCCAGAAAATCAATCCTGAATTTTGGAAAATCATAGTCTTTAAACCATAAAATAAAGGGAAAAACTCTGGTCAGCATCCTAAAAAGTATCCTCCATATAATGTTTGCTCTGCAGCATCCTGCGGCATGAACCTAAAATTTCAGTAAAAAGAGAGTTCGCATCGTAAATGTTGTATGTTTTAAACCGTGCGATTCCGTCCACCATGGAAAAGATTACCAGGGCAGTCTTGCGGGCAGGCACCTGTTCCATGGAACCATCCTGAATGCCTCTCTGAATCGCTGTCTCAAAAATATCCACGAGACAGTCATAAATCGCCTCCAGATGTTCTTGGCAGGCTGGATTTTTTTCAGCAAGCTCATAGGGGAAATGTCGGTGTAGCAGAAGGAACTGATCCTCCATCTTCCCTGCAAGGTAAAGGTAAAAAGAAACGGCATCTTCAATCATGTCCATGCCGTTTTGAAACTTTTTATTTCCCATGTAGCTTTCAAATTCTTCGATGATCGTCTCTTTTGTCCTTTCCAGAACAGCAAGAAAAAGGTCCTCTTTGTTCTTGAAATGATAAAAAATCGTCCCTTGAGCAACGCCTATCATCTTTGACAGCTCAGCCATGGACGTATCCTTAAACCCTTTTACTGAGAAAAGCCTCGTTGCGGCCTCAAGAATTGACTGTTTTTTTGACATGTTCTCTCCGGGAATCGATTATAAACTAACTGAGCGCTCAGTCAGTTTATATTAAAATAGTCTTCAATGTTGCCCTTGTCAATAAAAAAAGTTTTTTCAATAAAATTTATGGCATGGGTAAAAAGCTTCTAAAAAAACGGGGTAGCGTTCAGGCTGCGTTTAGGTAGCGGAGCAACTATTTAAATTTATTAAACAAACTGGTGGAGAGCATATGCGCGCGGGGACACTACTGTTGGTGTAAAAGACTAGCTGAAAAATTGGACCACCAACATTGACGATCTCGTAAAAAGTCCGAAATTGTCATGCCGGACCTGATCCGGCATCCAGAACCTATTGATATAACTGGATTCCGGCCTCCGCCGGAATGACGAAGGAGGGTGTTTTCCGACTTTTTA
>JAFDJC010000353.1 GCA_019307665.1 Deltaproteobacteria bacterium
AATTAGCACGTCAGGAATCAAAGGTGTTATCTACCTCCATTCCAACAGTCCGCTCCCCCGATTTCAAAAAGACAATCTTTTTTTTCTAGCTGGGTTAAGTGCTCCCGCGGCTGTGGCTATAGAGAACGCGCTGCTCTTTTCTGAAAAAGCAAAAATAGAGAAGGCGTTAAACGAATCTGCCTCGCAATGGCAGGCCACTTTCGATGCTATAAATGATGCTGTTTGCATATTGGACTCTGAAGGGAGAATCCTGCGGTGCAACAAGGCAATGTCAGAATTTTTGGGAAAACCTCCCGGCGAGATTAAAGGTCAGCGTTGCTGGGAACTGGTACATTGTACGTCAGAACCGATTGAAGATTGCCCCGTTTTGCTCATGCGCAATACCCGGAGAAGAGAAACGTTGGTTTTGCCAGTGGGAGAGAAATGGTTTGAAGTAGTTGTAGATCCCATATTTGATAAACAGGGTAAAATTACTGAAGCGGTTCACATCATCTCCGATATTACCCAGCGCAAGCTGGCAGAGGAGGAACTAAAAAAAGCCCACGCCGACTTGGAGAAAAGGGTTCAGGCTCGAACTATCGATCTTTCAAATGCCAATATCCTCCTGAAAAGGGAAATACATGAACGGAAGCTAGCAGAGGAAGGATTGAAAAAGACTTTAGAAAAACTTCAGGAAACCAAAGACATGGTGGTTCAGTCCGAAAAGCTCGCCGCCATTGGTCGTCTAACGGCATCTATCGCCCATGAGATACTGAACCCCATCAACATTATATCATTGAGGCTACAGGTATTGAAAAGGGAAGATGCGCTTTCGGATGTAATAATAAATGCATTGAATGTATGCGAGGGTCAGGTTAGCCGGATTATTAAAATCATCAGGGATCTTGCCCGGTTTTCCCGCGCGAAGAAGCAGGAGGCTTCCTTCATAACCAGCATTGACATACATGCGGTTATCGAACATGTCTTGAATATGTATGCCCCCGAGTTGAAGGAGAAGAATATAAAGACGGATATTCACTATGATCCTGATTTACCAGCAATCCCTTTGGATACAGACAAATTGGAGCAGGTCCTATTTAATATCATATCAAATTCTATTGATGCTATGGCCGGGCAGGAAACAAAGATCTTAAGTATAAAAACAAAACCTGGGACCTCAAAAGAACATATCCGAATCGATATCTCAGATACAGGTAAAGGTTTTTCTGATGAAGACTTAAATAAGGTTTTTGATCCTTTTTATACGACGAAGGACCCAGGTGATGGCACTGGTCTTGGGCTATATGTATCTTATGGCATTATTAAAGACGTTGGGGGGAAAATATGGGCTGAGAATAATCAATGGGGGGGTGCGGCTTTTTTTATTGAGCTCCCAATAAGCACAAAAGATAGCAGTCAATAACTTCTGTAATGGAGAATGACTTAATGGGCGTAATTCTTGTAGTTGACGATGAGATTGAAGCATGCAAGGTGCTTGACGAATTTCTGAGTTCAGAAGGGTATGAAGTGCATACTGCCTATGATGGACCATCTGCTATAGGTAAGATTAAAGAATTCAGGCCGCACCTTGTGCTGCTTGACATGATAATGCCCGGCATGCACGGCGCAGAGGTTTTGAAAGAGATAAAAAACATTGATCCTATGGTAAAGGTTGTCATGGTAACCGTAGTGACCGATGAGGAACAGGCCTGCGAAACTTTCGAGTTTGGGGCTTATGATTATATTACCAAACCAGTCGATCTTTCTCATCTCGAAACAATCCTACTGGCGACGATGGTAGATAGCTCTTCATGATCAGTACAAGGTTTGTAGTGATTAGATTTTCCAGATAATCAATAAAGTTAAGATGGTCTTCTTCTTGCCTTTTTCAGCTTATGAATACCGAAGGAATCATGGTCTTTAAAGTCGGTGCAGTATACCTCTGTACTGATGGTGAACATATTAGCCTTTCCTCTTCTCAGAAGCACCGTTCCTCATACCTTTGATACAATCTATTCAGGTGAAGATATCATCCACATCAAAAACCTGTGATAAGTCTGACTCTGGGTAAGCTAATTTTCCATTGTCATTAAACCTCCACTGTGATGGGTTTCAAGGATAATTATCCTAATCTTTATTTTTGGGCTTCTGAGAAACTTTCATATACCATCAGGATACAGGAAAAAGTCCAAATTCAAGGATTCTGCTATACTACCTGAATCTGGCCATTTTCAATGTTTCTTTTGGTAACCAAAATCAAATCCGAAGCCCCCAAAATCAACAATTACGATAAGAATGGTGGAAAAGAGGCGGATTCAAGTAGTCTGCAATTATTTCACCCCATGATGATAATGTATTAAGAGGCAAACATGCATGTGGTATTCAGAATATTTTTCACATTTCTAAATTGCACTTTACATCAAAAAGCCCTTTTATCCTTTTGTGCTCTCATGTGTCTCTTACCAAACACATTCAAGACATTTCATTGCATAATCAAGGAAATAATCGCCCTGTTTTGGTCTAAAAATATTTGTGGGATATGGTTTATAGATCGGGGACTGCGGCGAGATGATACGACTTCGGAAAACATCCTTTACGAGTGGGGCGGATACGGTCGATGACAATTGAGGGTTTGACAAAGATGCTTCAGCTATTTACCCTCGGGAACTACCGAAATAGACTGATTTGCCTTTATGGGAAAACCGCATCTGCAAAAAATATAACAAGGGGGTAGCAGAAAATGAATGCTCTAGACCATTTACATGACATGTCTCGGGACATGCTCATTGATATCATCCACACACTGGGGAGGAACTGGGTGACGGTTGACGGTTTGTGGTTTCAGATCATCGAAAGGGAGTTCACGAGGAAATGTGGTCGAAGCAGTCGCTGGCAGAGGCAAGAAGGATGAAAAAGGCACTAAAAATTACTGAAAAGGGGCCCCGTGCAGTTGCGAAAGCCAATCTTTTTCTTACGTCCTATTTTAACAAAAATTTCGATTTTGAAATCAAAGAAGTCTCTCCGGACAGGGTCATTCAAACGTGCATCCATTGTGCGAATCAGGAGGCAAGGATAAAACAGGGGCAAAAGCCCTTCGCCTGCAAAGAAGTGGGGTTAACGGAACGTACCAATTTTGCTAAAGTTATTGATCCGGAGGTAAAGGTGAGGTGTTTGACATGCCCGCCTGATCCACGACCGGATACCCATTGGTGCCAATGGGAGTTTTACAGATCATGAATGGTATAGGCCAAGCGCCGCTCAAGCTTGGCGTTTTATATTTTTACTGATGCTAATGACGGTCAGGATAAAAGCCATGCCGCCGGAACGGAATACAAAGGGACGGCTTTTTCCCAGCAACGCATGGCATCCTCGTTGCAGATGACAATGCCGGCAAGTAGGGGTTTATCCAATAAAACAGACAGATTCCGCATCGCCTGAAAATCTTTCCTGGAGGCTTTCGCAGTCATTTTGCACTCAACTGCAACAAAACCCTTTTCACACTCGATCAACAGATCAACTTCCTTGCCGTCCAGCGTTCTGAGGTGAAAGAAGTTGATCGGCAGATCCGCGGCTTTGATCTGTTTGAATATTTCCGCGATAACCGCCGACTCCCACTCAGGCCCATCCAAGACACCGCTTTTGCGCAGGATGCCTCTGCGGACACCAGGGTCAATAAAAACAACCTTTGGCTGTTTGGCCAGCCTTTTTTCCGGGTTTCGATAAAAAGCCGGCAGCAGCATGACTTGATAACTGATTTCAAGATACCGCATAAATTTTTTGGCTGTCGGTGAAGTAACCCCGGCCAGACGACCGAGTTCTGAAAAGTTGATCAGTTTTGATGTCCGCAAAGCGATGGCCTGTTGTGCACGGATAAACGGTTCAAGGTCATTGATGCGTCCCAAATCCAAAAGATCTCTTTGCAGGTAACTGGAAAAATAGTCTTCAAGCCATTTGCGCCGATCTTCATCGTCGAAATCAGTGTGGGTCAAGGTGGGCATTCCTCCCCATTGAAGAAAGCGCTCCCAATGATATTTCGCACCGGCGTAACGTTCATCAATCGAGATAATTCCTTCAAGGTACTCTCCCAGATCCCTTTGCGGATCATCAGACAGCCACCGAATAAGCCGGCTGTCCTGGACGGTATCCGACCAGTCGGTTGTCATCATCTCGGGTAATGTGAGCGGGTATAGTTGTTGGATGGCGGCCCTTCCAGCCAGGGTTTCCTGAATTCCTTTCATCAGCATGATCTGGCTCGATCCCAACAGCACATACCTGACATCGGGATGTTGATCATAACAGGCTTTGACGGTTTCCATCAGGGATGGCAGTTTTTGAATCTCATCGATCACGGCAAGGGGATAGCGTTTGGCCCAGTCTTTGGCAGAGAGGCGGGAAAACTCGGGCCGAGCGATCGGATCATCCATGGAAAGCAGGGGGTAATCGGTAAATACCTTGGACGCAAGGGTGGTTTTTCCGGTCTGCCTGGCGCCGGTGATGACAAGGATTCTGCCGCGGCTTTTTTGATGAAGGGGAACGATTGATTTAGAAATGAGCCTATTTTTTAAAATCATAATTTATATTTTACGCTATTTAATGCAACATGTCAATACATTATCATGTCTAACGCAATGATGTGGGCCTTTCCAGGGCCTTGGCCTTCTCCTCGTCCGATAATTGATTCCATTTCGTCTTTTGTTCCCGGCGCTTTTCCCTTAATCTGGTTTTTTCCTCATCTGATAGATTATCCCATTTTGATATGCTCTTTTCACGTTTGGCCCTTGCCTTTGCTTTTTCCTTTTCGGACCCTCTCTCCCATTTTGCTTTTTGTTTTTGTCGTTTTCTCCTTAACTCGGTTTTTTCCTCATCGGATAGATTATCCCATTTTGAAATGCTCTTTTCACGTTTGGCCCTTGCCTTTGCCTTTTCCTTTTCCGATACGCTATCCCATTTTGCTTTTTGTTTTTGTCGCTT
>JAFDJC010000139.1 GCA_019307665.1 Deltaproteobacteria bacterium
ATTGTTGGAAAACCTATTGCCAACATGATGCTTCAAAAGGGACCTGGTGCAAATTCAACTGTTACTATCGTTCATACCCGCACCAAAGACCTTGAAGGGCATTGTAAAAGAGCTGACATCCTTATTGTTGCTGCAGGAGTACCCGGGCTTGTAAAACCGGAATGGATTAAACCCGGCGCATGTGTAATCGATGTTGGTGTAAATCGTATCGGTGAAAAACCGAGCAAAAAAGATCCCAGTAAGATGGTGGCAAAATTGTCCGGTGATGTTGATTTTGAAGCCGCAAAGGAAATTGCAGGAAGTATCACGCCTGTACCCGGTGGTGTTGGACCCATGACAATTACAATGCTGATGAAGAATACACTCAAAGCCCTTAAATTCAAGCTGGGCATTTAAGTTGTAATACACATCTTCAATATAAAAGTATGTTTAATAAAGGGGGAGGGGCATTTCATGCGCTCCCCCTTGTTTTTTGTGCGCCTGACCCTCTCGGTGCACTAATCAACCGTCAAAAACCCTGTTTCCGACATTTGAGCGGGCGTATTCGTATGATGTGAGGGGCAGAAAGACCTCCGAGACAGATACCGACGATACAGAATCGTATGAAACCCTATTCAAATACGACCAGACCGGCAATCTGATTGGCTATGATGACGGCACTACAACTGAGAATAAAATTGACAGCGCATGTACGATAAGAGCCGATTATGTAATGCTGCAATTTAGCATGACAGGCAGGGTATTAAGATAGACAGGCGGCTTTCCTTATTTCTTTAGATATTCGTTAAACCCCTCGTCAGAAATTTCCGCTTGCTTTAAAATGGTTTTGAGCGTCCAGCAGTCTATCTCTTTGTGGTCAGGAATGATGAGGGTGCTTCCGGTCTTGTAATTTTTTATTTTAATATGGCTTCCCCGCTGAGAAACCTTCTCATATCCAAGTTTTTTAAAAATATTTACCAGCTTCCGTCCGGATACCAGAACGGGCTTGGGGCTCATAGAGCCAACTCGCGGACTTTATATTTATCTGGGGGCAGCATGATATCCTGGGGATCTGCTTCAAGATAAAGCTCAATCGCTTCTTTAAGATTTTTTATCGCTTCTTCTTCTGTTCGGCCCTGGGTAACACAGCCCTTTAATGCCGGGCAATAGGCCACAATATAGTTGTCCGTCCCTTGTTCTAAAACGATTTTAAGCTTCATTACTTTCTCCTGTTGTTTATATTTTATACTGTATGGTCAAAATATAAATTCAAGGGGTTTTCTTTTTAAGTCATAATTTTTATAAAAATTTAATCTGTTTTTACAACAACTATATATTTTTAATAAAATCATATCAAGTTTACAACAAACTTTTAAGAATTATGGTAGAAATATTGGTAGGGTGGCGGAGCCGGCCCATGCCACTACATCAGGTGGATCAATATTCCCTATGAAAATGTTCGGATCAACAGCCAATGGGTACCCTATTAAAAAAAATAAGCGCTTTTCTTGACAACAAATCATTTTTTATGATATAGTATGCTAAATCTTTGGCCAAAGTTGCCATCACTTCAGTAATTTATTAGTCTGCCTGACCCAGGCTTGATACACCGAAAAAGTTATTCATATGAATAAAGTATTTACTTTTTTTATTGCGAGCAATACCGGTTCTCGCATAAGAAAGTTTACAATCTCCGGTTTTTTTCTTTTTTTTCTTATAGCCACTATAGGCACCTGTTTAATATACTCCGGCTTCGTCGTGAAGGACTATTACAAATTAAAACAGAAGCAAGTTGATTCAGATACTTTGCAAAAGAAGGTTATAAACCAGCAAAATGAAATTGTAGATCAGAGAGAACAGATCAGACTGTTTGCAGACGAAATAAACAACTTCAAATCTCAACTTGTTGCTTTAAATACTTTTGAAAATAAAATTAGAATGATCGCAAATATTGAGAATAACAGTGGTCGAAGCAATGTTTTTGGTATAGGCGGCACAATTCCTGAAAATCTGGATGCAAATTTTAAAATTTCAAATAGCCATAGCAGTCTTATGCGCGAGATGCATGAACAGATAGATCAGCTTACGATTTTCACTGAAAGTCAGGGAAAAGGATTTGAATCGCTTTTTGACTCCCTTGATAAAAAAAAGAATATCCTTGCATCAACACCCGCTATATGGCCAACCACAGGTTGGGTTACCTCAACTTTCGGATACCGAAAATCACCTTTTACCGGTCTCCGTGAATTTCATAAAGGGCTTGATATTTCGACTCGAATCGGCACACCCATAATTGCTCCTGCAGATGGAACAATTACTTTTTGTGGGAAAAGAGGGTATATGGGAAAAGCCATTATAATTGACCATGGCCATGGCATGGTGACGCGTTTCGGTCATGTTTCTAAATTCCTGAAAAAACAGGGAGAAGCTGTTAAGAGAGGTGATACGATCGCACAGGTTGGAAATACAGGCCGCAGCACCGGTCCCCATCTCCATTACGATATCCGCCTTAACGGAATTTCTGTTAATCCAGAAAAATACATCCTTAACTGATAGATTTAATTCCACATTATCCGGTTTTTACAAACACTTTCAAATTTGTTATTTGTTATTCGGACAGACTGTGTTAATGATTCAATCCGTTTTAACAACCTGTACCGGAGGACAATACATATATGTTTTTTAACCTGTTAACCAAAATATTCGGCAGTAAAAACGATCGTGTTCTTAAGAATTACTGGCCGATTGTAGAAGAAATAAATGCCAAAGAAGATACTGTTAAGTCTTTAAGCGACACAGAGCTTCAAGGGCAAACCGCCATATTCAGGAAACGTATTGATAACGGTGAGTCTCTTGATAGCATTCTTCCGGATGCCTTTGCTGTTGTCAGGGAAGTTTCTTTCCGGGTTCTGGAAATGCGGCATTTTAATGTTCAGCTCATTGGTGGTATCGCACTTCATAATGGCAGAATAGCTGAAATGAAAACCGGTGAAGGAAAGACACTCGTTGCAACTCTCCCGGCCTATCTAAATGCGTTGCCCAAGGGGAAAAGTGTTCATATTATTACAGTAAACGACTACCTGGCGCAAAGAGACGCGGATTGGATGGGAAAAATATTTAAGTTTCTCGGACTCGAGATCGGAACTATCCTGCATGGGATGGATGATACTGAAAGAAAAAAAGCCTATAACGCAGATATAATTTATGGGACCAACAATGAGTTTGGATTTGATTATCTCAGAGATAATATGAAGTTCGAAAAAGAGTCGATTGTTCAGGGTGAGCTTGATTTTGCAATCGTCGACGAAGTCGACAGTATATTGATAGATGAGGCCCGCACGCCTTTAATTATTTCAGGGCCGGCTGAAAAATCGACAAGCCTTTACAGCCAGGTTGACGGTATCATACCTGGGCTTCAACTGGATACGGATTATACAATTGATGAAAAAGCAAAAACAGCTGTTTTAACGGAAGCGGGTGTTGCAAAAGCCGAGAATAAGCTGAAAATAGACAATATCTATGATCCGAAACATATCGAACTTCTGCATCATGTAAACCAGGCATTAAGAGCCCATACATTGTTTAAGCGGGATGTAGATTATATTGTAAAAAATGGCGAGGTGATAATTGTCGACGAGTTTACAGGACGTTTGATGCCGGGAAGGCGCTATAGCGAAGGCCTGCATCAGGCCCTGGAGGCCAGGGAAAATGTAAAAATAGAAAATGAAAATCAGACGCTTGCCACTATCACCTTTCAGAATTTTTTCAGAATGTATGACAAATTATCCGGCATGACCGGTACTGCAGACACAGAAGCGCCGGAATTTAAAAAGATATATGAGCTTGATGTGCTGGTTGTCCCAACAAACGAATCGATGGTCAGAAAAGATTTTCCCGATGTCATCTATAAAACAAAAAAAGAAAAATACGATGCAGCCCTGAATGAAATAGTGGAGCTGCATAAAAAGGGCCAGCCTGTTCTGGTTGGCACCGTCTCAATAGATGTGTCCGAAGATTTTAGCAAAAAGCTAAAAAAAAGAGGTGTCAAACATGAAGTTTTAAATGCTAAAAATCACAGCAAGGAAGCAGAGATTGTTTCCATGGCCGGACAAAAAGGAGCGATCACTATTTCGACCAATATGGCAGGACGTGGAACCGACATCGTGCTTGGTGAAGGTGTTGTCGAGCGTGGAGGACTTCATATACTTGGAACCGAAAGACATGAAAGTAGACGAATCGATAATCAATTGAGAGGCCGTGCCGGAAGGCAGGGTGATCCGGGTTCTTCGCGTTTCTACCTCTCACTGGAAGATGATCTTTTAAGAATTTTTGGCGGTGAACGTATCACAGGAATTATGGAAAAACTGGGAATGGAAGAAGGCGAACCCATCCAGCACAACATGATCAGCAAGGCCATCGAAAATGCCCAAAGAAAGGTGGAAGGCCACAATTTTGATATAAGAAAACAACTGCTTGAATATGATGATGTAATGAATCAGCAGCGTGAAGTCATATATGAGCAGCGCAGGGAAGCGTTAAGAGGCGATGATTTAAAACCTGTAATCGAAGATATAATCGGCGAATTGTCAGAAGGGATCGCATATTCATTTGCAGACGATAAAATGCTTGCAGAGGAATGGAATCTTTCAGGAATACGAGATGCTGTATTTAAACAGTTTAATCTACATCTCAACTTTGAAAGCGACACTCTTGACGGACTTAATTCTGAAGGCCTTGCTCAATTCATAATTGATACCAGCTCATCGGCTTACAATGAAAAGGAAAGCCATCTCGGTCAAGAAGAAATGAGAAGAATAGAACGTTTTGTCATGCTTCAGACAGTTGACAATCTGTGGAAAGATCACCTCCTGTCCATGGATCATTTAAAAGAAGGCATAGGCCTCAGGGGTTATGCGCAGGAAAACCCTCTTATTGTCTATAAAAGAGAAGGTTTTGAAATGTTTCAGGGTATGATTTCAAGAGTTAAGGAAGAGACGCTGAACATTCTCTTTAGAATTCAGATCATGACACCTGAAAAATTGGATGAAATGAACAAACCTGAAGATAAGAACCTTGTATTTTCACACGGTGATAGCGGTGATAAAAAAAAACCAGCCAAAAGGGAAGGTGATAAAATAGGTCGGAATTCACCATGCCCCTGCGGCAGTGGAAAAAAATATAAAAAATGTTGTGGAAGATGACAATATTTAGAATTCCATCTTGATTTTTTTTCATTCAAACCTTACAATTTATATCAAGACAGTTTGAATTTGAGAAATATATATATCGGAAGCCATTCCAGCATTTAATCTGATTGATTTCAGTTACTTCCATCGATAATTCGTATTGCCGGAATGCAGGTTGTTCATGAGCTTTCATAATTCTAAAACAGAAAATGATTCATCTGTAAAAACGCATGAGACTATTAAAGAACCTCCCATGTACAAAGTTCTTTTGCACAATGATAATTATACGACCATGGAATTTGTTGTAGAGGTTCTGATCACCGTATTCAGAAAAACACCGGAAAGCGCTACCCAAGTAATGCTTAATGTCCACAAACTGGGAATCGGAGTTTGCGGTACTTATTCCTATGAACTGGCAGAGACAAAAGTCGATTCGGTACATTTGCTGGCCGGGGAACATGGTTTTCCTCTGAAATGTTCCATGGAAAAGGAGTGATGATATGATCAGCAAGGAACTGAGCGCCACCTTAGGGTTTGCTGTAAGGGAAGCCAAAAAAAGACGGCATGAATATGTATGTCTGGAACACGTTCTCTTTGCAATAGTTCATGATAATGGCGGTATCGATATTATTGAGAACTGCGGTGGGAATGTTGAAAAACTGAAAGAAAAGCTCAATACATTTCTGTCGGAAAAAATGGAGAGTGTTTCAATTGAAGGTGATTATATTCTGCAGCAGACCGTTGGCTTTCAAAGAGTAATTCAAAGGGCCGTAAATCAGGTTAGATCGGCAGAAAAACAGGAAGTTTCTCTGGGTGACATTATCGCTTCAATATTTATGGAAAAAGACTCTCATGCCGTTTATTTCTTAAAAACCGAAGGGGTTACTAGGCTTGACGTGTTGAACTACATTTCCCACAACATTTCTGATGAACCTTTCAGTGAAGACCGGATCGAGGAAACTGAAAAGACAGATAAAAAAGAGAAAAAGAAAAAACCCGATGCTTTAGAGATTTTCACTGTTGATCTGGTAGAAAAAGCGGAGAAGGGCGAACTAGACCCCCTTATAGGCCGTGAGATTGAACTTGAGAGAACCATTCAGGTACTATGCAGGAGGCGTAAACATAATCCAGTATTTGTGGGCGAACCAGGTGTCGGAAAGACTGCAATGGCTGAAGGGCTTGCTCAGGCAATAGCCAGGGGAGACGTGCCTGATCCTTTAAAAAATTTCCGCATATATGCTCTGGATTTAGGAACACTTCTGGCAGGCACCAAGTTTCGCGGGGATTTTGAGCAGCGGCTGAAAAGAATTCTTTCTTTACTGAAAAAAAAGAAACAAGTGATTCTTTTTATCGATGAAATCCATACAATTGTTGGTGCAGGCGCAACCAGCAGCGGCTCAATGGATGCATCGAATATACTGAAACCTGTCCTGGCAGGTGGCGATTTACGCTGTATCGGCTCAAGTACATATGAAGAGTATAAAAATCATTTCGAGAAAGATCGTGCTTTATCCCGGAGGTTTGAAAAGATTGAAATTTCTGAACCGGACATCTCGCAAACAGTCAAAATTCTAAAGGGTCTGAAATCATATTATGAAGAATATCATGAAATCATCTATACTGAAAAAGCACTTAAGGCTGCGGTGGAACTTTCGGCAAAATTCCTTAATGACAGATATCTGCCTGATGAGGCGATCGATGTAATCGACGAGGCAGGCGCCTTTGTAAGGCTTTCCGGTTCTTCGAGAAGAAAAAAAATTCATGGGACCGACATTGAAAAAATTATTGCAAAGATGGCAAAAATTCCACCTGTAAGTGTTTCAACAAATGACAGATCAAAACTGGAAATACTCGAAGATCAGTTAAAAAAGGTTGTGTATGGACAGGATGAGGCGATCAGATCGCTTGTGACGTCAATAAAACGTTCAAGTGCAGGACTTGGAAACACTGATCAGCCTGTTGGTTCTTTTCTTTTTACCGGTCCCACAGGTGTCGGTAAAACCGAAGTTTCAAAACAGATTGCCGCTGTCCTTGGCGTCGAATTTTTGCGTTTTGACATGAGCGAATACATGGAAAAACATGCTGTGGCTCGATTAATCGGCGCCCCACCAGGCTATGTCGGTTTTGAGCAGGGTGGACTACTTACCGACGGTATTCGAAAACATCCATACAGTGTGCTGTTACTCGATGAAATCGAAAAGGCTAATATCGATCTTTTTAACATCCTTTTGCAGGTCATGGACCATGCAACCCTAACCGATAATAACGGTAAAAAAGCAGATTTCAGAAATGTAATTGTCATTATGACATCGAATGCCGGATCACGTGAAATGAGCAGCCCAACAATCGGGTTTGGAGGGGGAGGAACAGATGATTCTGAAAGCAAGGGTAAAAAAGCTATTGAAAAATATTTTACACCGGAATTTAGAAACAGACTGGATGCTATTATCAACTTCAACTCTTTGGACCATGAAATTATGAAAAAAGTAGTAGACAAGTTCATGGATGAATTGAAAAACCAACTTTCCGTAAAAAAAATATCCCTCGAACTCTCACATGAGGCAAGAACATGGCTTGCACGGAACGGGCATGATACACGCTATGGAGCACGTCCCCTTGGCAGATTGATTCAGAACGAAATAAAAGACCGGCTGTCTGATCAGATTTTATTCGGTGAACTGGAGAAGGGAGGGAGTGTCTCTATTGATCTTGAAAATGACGGGCTTGTTTTCACTTTTACAAAAAACAGCTCTGTTTCAGGAAACGGCAAAAATGCATGACGATTTACCTGTTGTCTGATGATTTGTTTTTCCCGCAGCCTGATCTTGCCGGGAAAGACGGTTTGCTTGCGGTGGGAGGTGATTTAAGCAAGGAACGACTGCTGCTGGCATATCACAATGGTATCTTCCCCTGGTTTTCAGATGATGAACCGATAATCTGGTGGTCCCCTGATCCCCGTCTTGTGCTTTATCCTGATGAACTGAAAATTT
>JAFDJC010000140.1 GCA_019307665.1 Deltaproteobacteria bacterium
TCAAGCCCTCTGGCATCAAGACTTATGCCGTCAGAATACCAGCAGTTAAGTAAAGTTGAAGGTATAAAAGATCTTACCGCTATTGTCATTTGCGCAATAAAAACAAAGCAAACATCCTATTTTTTAATTGTCGGTACATCCGCTCTGGAACCTTTGCTCAACAGTCTGAGCCTGATTGAAGGGCGCCTTTTTCATAGGGGAAAAAAGGAGGTTCTTTTGGGGCGCAAGGCGCTGAAAGGATTAAATCTTACGATTAATGAGTCAATTGAATTGGCTGAAAATGATAAATTTTTAATTGTGGGCACTTTTGTCACCGGCAGCCGACTCATAGACAAGGGCGCGGTTCTTAACCTTCAACCGGCCATGAAACTTCTGAAACGTGGGGAAGATGTGAACCTCGCATTGGTACACATTGCAGAAGGCTATCAGCCTGAAAAAATCAAGAAAGACATATCAAAAAGCTTTCCCTCTTTATCAGTTATGAAAAGCAGGGACCTTTTAAGTGAGATAAAATTGTTTCAGGTAGTAGAAAGTTTTTCGTGGGGAATATCTGCAATTGCACTTATTATCGCATGTATATTTGTTATGAACACTTTAATGATGTCTGTCTATGAAAGGACTAAAGAGATAGGGATTCTCATGGCTCTCGGCTGGAGCCGGTGGATGATTACAAAAACCATATTTTTCGAATCAATTATTGTATGCCTAATAGGTGGTATATTTGGCGACATCCTTGGCTTTATGTTTATTTATATTTTCAGTGTCAGCAATATCACGGGACTCGACTGGACATACGCTGCTTTGTCACCGACTATCATTGTTTATTCGATTATTTTGGCACTTATTTTAGGTGTTGTAAGTGCTGTGCACCCGGCAATTGTAGTTTCACGGCTTTCTCCGGCACAGGCGATCCGATATGAATGATTCTTCGATGATTGAAGTAAAGGGTTTGACTAAACATTATGACAATGACGCTGTGAAAGCACTGAACGGAGTTTCTTTTTTAATTAAAAAAGGAGAAATAGTGTCCTTAATGGGGCCTTCCGGTTCAGGGAAAAGCACTTTGCTTAACCTTTTGAGCACTATCGATGTACCTACAAAAGGAGAAATGTGGATAGATGGAAAAAGAAGCACCCTTTATAAACCTTATGACAGGTTCCGCGCCGGATATATCGGTTTTGTATTTCAATTCCATAACCTGCTTTCCCATTTAACATTATTGGAAAATATTGAAATCCCCATGTACTCGCTGGAGCCTAAAAAAAGCGAAAGGCGCAAGAGAGCACATTTTCTTATCGAAAAGGTCGGTTTGTTAGACAGAAAAAACGCTTTTCCAAACAGAATTTCCGGTGGCGAAAAGCAACTGGCGGCGATCGCGAGAGCACTGGCCAATAATCCAAAAATTATAATTGCCGATGAGCCCACCGGAAATGTGGACACCCAGGCAGGCGCCATGATAATTGATTATTTAATTAATCACTGCCGTACAAACGATTTGACAATGATTATTGCTACACATAATATCGAGATTGCAAAAAAAACAGATCGAATTATTCATCTTGAAAACGGAATGCTTAAAATCTGAAAATTGAAGTGGGGAATCATATTCGAACTCAGCACGCGTAGCATACCCCCTCTCCGCCAAGACGCTGATCGTACATCTTGCCGACCCCGTAATCTTTGCGCCGCATGAACCTTTCTTTTGTAGGACCGATAATCTGCATTTCAGGATATTTTTCCTGAACTTCCAGGGCTATTGCCATCTCCTTTGTACATCCGGTGCTGTATGTTGCATCTTTTCCAACCCATTCGGGCGGTACTCTTGTTTCCATTAACCTGAACGCCTCAACAATATCATTGTAGGTCTGAAAACGCCATGTATCGATAAATCCGCTCCTTTGTACTATCTCCCACATATACATCAAGTCGTCAGCATCCATGCCCGGCTCATAGTATTCGGATGGATTAATGATAAATACCTGGGATGTTTGTTCCTTCAGATGTTCAATAAAGACAGACATTATCTTTTTTGCAATATCGATCTTTCCGG
Organism: Deltaproteobacteria bacterium; assembly: GCA_019307665.1. Taxonomy (GTDB): domain Bacteria; phylum Desulfobacterota; class Desulfobacteria; order Desulfobacterales; family SURF-7; genus JAFDJC01. Next base: position 2,051 of record JAFDJC010000140.1, read on the forward strand.
GAATAGAACCGATGATACCGCTGTAAAAAATAACCGTCTCTCCCCTGCCCCTTGCATCACTCATCATGTCAATGATGATTTTTGCTTTTTTCTCAAGATCTTTATGTGAGAACTTGATAAAATCCTGATGTCTCGGCTTATATGAAACCGCCACACTGTCCTTGCCTTCCGCTGTAATATTGAATATGTTCTGTGTAAACTGAAAATGGGTATCAAAAAATACATTCTTCTGGTCGTTTCCTCGGGATATAATACCGTCCACCTCTTTAAATATTCGGGCAAATGTTGTTGATGTCAGCAGAAGGTTTAACTGCTCCTGTGTCCCATCTGATATAATAAATATCCTGCTGTCGTTTCTTAACACTTTTAACAAATCGTTTTTGCTTAGATCCCGTTCTTTAATCAGGAAAGCATCTTCAAGTTCCCCGGCAAGGGTCAAGTCATATGCGGCCGATCTAATTTCAGCTTTTGAATACAATGGGCCGGATTTAAACCCTATTATTATCTTGTGCCCGATTCTTGTAAGGTAGCGTATGGCGGCAAGGTCAAACATAATCTCACCGGATTCATCCATAAGCCAGAGGATCTTCTTGGTGCTTTCAGTCGTCCCAGGTTGATTGTGAAGAATTCCCAGAAATTTAAATAGTTCATCAACACCATTCCCAATGAATTTGCGTGCCATGATTCGGATAAAATCCTCTTCTGCAAATCTCATTGCCTGCTCATCCTCCCACAGGGAACGTTCAACCATCACTGACAATAGCCTTTTAAGTTCAAGACTTTCCACATGCTCCTTGATCCCTTTCAGGGTTGAATTGTCAGAGTTGATTTCAGTCGTATCAAACCGGTTTAACGCTCTTAAAAACATATCAGATTTCAATACTGCGGCCGCTCTCCGGTTTTTATCTGTTTTCTCCATTAAAAACGGATCCGAAATCTGGGTACGATGAAATAAAATTTTCAGAAGTCGCTTTTCAAGCCTTGACGGTATCATCAGCTCATCACGGGTTTCATGCTTGAATTTGATGATGATCAAAGATTCAAGATATTGTCTCTGCTTTTGGTCTTCGATTTGATCTTTGATGAGGTACATGATTCTTTGAAGCACTTTATGATACTGTTTTTGAATAAATGCCGACTGATTCTTATTCATTATGGCTTCAAAGATCCGGTCGGAACACGGATAATACCATTCGCTTTCCTCTAGCTGCACCATAAACCGAATCTGTTCAGGTGACGCTACATGGTCCGGGTATGCGTAATAGTCAAGATGATTTTCAATGAAAAAAGATGTATACCAAGCATCTTCTTCAGGACTCTGCCCTGGGCTGAATTTGCCCTTTTTATCGTCTGTCTTCATATGTTTCCCCGTTAAATATGATGGCTTCGTAAAAAATCCAATATCTGAATCAAATCCGTCACAATAAAATCCGGCTCAATATTTTGGCAGCGCATATCATCCTTTCTCATTCTCAATGATCGTTTATCACCAGCAAATAAGGCGGTTAAAAAACCTTCATTACCTGCAGCATATATGTCATTCAGCATGTCGTTTCCAATGTAAAGAGCGGAACCGACAGGTATCCCCATTGAAGTCAACTTATCAGCGGCAAGCTTGAACAAAAACCGGGACGGCTTGGCACAGTCGTATTGATATGAATAAAGAATCAGTTCGGAATGAAACCCGAGTTCTACAGGTCTTTTCCCAAGAAACCATTCAAAAAGATATGGAGTGAAAAACTGGGCATTGGAAACAATTCCCATGCAAACATTCTTTGTTCTTAAAGCATCGATCAACTGTTTTAGGTGCGGCATCGGGTAAACCGGGTTGACAATCAACTCAAATTCAATCGCAAACGCCCTAGCAGATTCAACTTCATCAATATCTAAAAGTTCCATCCAGATCCGATCAATATTCACCTCAGGGAAATCAATACCTTGATTTTTTAATTTTTCATGCGTTTTTTTAATTTTTGAAGAAAGGCCGTTCAGAAGGCTATCTGCCGATCCGGTGATAAAAAACTTTTTCATGAGTTTTTCGAGGCCGGTGGTCTTGATTGAATCATTTTTTACAACACCGTTGTCACCCGAACCGTTGTCACCTGAACCGCTGATAAACATTGTTCCATAGATATCAAAAACAATTGCCCTGATATCTTCGGCATCCGACCCTTTTGCCGAAAGATGTGTCGTTATCGGTTTCAGCGGTTTTATATATTGCCTGAAAAATTCGACATCAATGCTATTCCTATTAATCATAAGGCTCCCACTTCAGGAGACTGAACCCCTGAGGATTTAAAAAACTGAACAGCAACTTTTTTTTATCAATCTTATGTGTCACATTGTTACAAGTAACCTCTTTATATATTTTCAAAAGCGCTTTGCGATAAATATCATTGCCGTAACTTTCAAGCACAACATTTCTGTTATTCGATATGATCGATTCAGGTACCTTGGGATCCAAATCCAAAAGAAACGGATTAATACGCTTGAGTTCCATCACGTCATGTCTGTCCGTGATAATTCGCATAATTATTTTTTTCTGAAAATTTTCATCCAGCAAACCAAAATCTACAAGTTCGTTTTCCGTTATTTTTTCATAGAACCGATCAATATTCCATGAATCCTGGTTGACGCCGAAAAGTGCAAGGTTTTTCCTGGCACATGATTTCCATTTTTCAAGAAAGGCTTTCCTCCCAACCCACTCTAAAGGAACATTCAATTTTGTATAAAAATCTTTAAAGACTATCCCGTTTTTTTCAAAGTCTGCACATATATCAGGGATTTTTCTTCCCCATAAGATTTTCCCAGCAGTCCATGGTTCGCTGAATGAAAATCCAAAACCTTCTGTAATACTTGTTGTTAAAATAAATTTGGCATTCATGACAAGATCGGCAAAATCATGTCGCGCTGACGCTTCCAGCTCAACGTCAAGTCGTTTTTCAGATACAAACTGTTTCCATTCTTCATGACTTAAAATATCCTGTCGACTATTTGGTGGTAAGGTTATTACAAGCTTTTCCCTGTTTTTAAAAAACAGAGAAACCAGTATAGCTTCCCCGATGTTTTTCCGCCTTATGGCACGGACAGGATATAGAACATAGCCTTCACGCTGATCTTGATATTCTCCAAAGTCGAGTGTGTTGACCATGTTGAATATTTTGTGCAGGCCTTTTCTGTTTAATCCTGCATTCAGCAGGATATTGTAATCCCTTGAATTAATTACGCCATAATGACAGTCAGACGGATATGACTCTTCAAAATATGATGTTGGCCTGCCGTCTTCCGCAAAATCATGAACTTGTAGAAATAATCTGATTCCTTTTTCCTGAAGTATCTTTAGTATGGTTAGAAAAGAACTGTTTTTGGCAAGGATGGGATTATGAACATGAAGAATATCACACCCATCCGGCCATCTGGAATAAATCGCTCTTATTATATTATCTGCCGCATCTCCTGACTTTTCCTGCTGTATTCCTTTGATATGATAGCCTGCACCTTTTATAATACTGACATCTGCAGGAAAGCCTGGATCAGGAGACGCACCGGACAGCACAAGGATACTGCAGTCATTCTTTACGGCATTGATCTGTTGTTTTAATACCGTTGTAACGCCTCCGATTTTCAGGTGATAATGGAGATATGCTATTTTCATCATAAATATGTCACCGGACACATAGTACCGGGTCTTTTAAGCCGGCCTCTTCAAAGCCTTTTTTTCGCAAGCAGCAGCTGTCGCACTCTCCACATGCTTTCCCATCCAATGAAGGGTCATAGCAGCTGTGAGTTAAACCATAATCTACACCGAGACGAATACCCAGCCGGATAATGTCGGCCTTTGTCATATTGATTAAAGGGATTTGAATCTTTATTTCAAATTTTTTTTCGACCCCGGCTTTTGTTGCAAGGTTTGCCATCTTTTCAAATGCCCGGATATATTCCAATCTGCAATCAGGATACCCGCTGTAATCAATCGCATTAACACCGATAAAAATATCTTCCACCTCAAGCACTTCCGCCCAGGCCAGAGCAAAGGAGAGAAATATCGTATTTCTGGCAGGAACATAGGTTATCGGTATCTGCTGTTCTTCTTTGTTCAATGAGCTGTTTTTCGGAACATCAAACCGATCTGTCAGGGCTGAACCTCCTATTGCTTTCATATCAATTTTAATAACCAGATGCTCGACAACATCCATTGCCTCTGCGACCCTTTCAGAGGCTTTTAACTCAAGAAGGTGGCGCTGGCCATAATCAAAACTAAGACTGTACAATTGGAATCCGTTGTTTTTTGCTACAGCCATTGCAGTAGTCGAGTCTAGCCCTCCACTTGAAAGTATAATCGCCTTCTTCTTTTTTTCCATAGTCCTTATTTATTTGCCACAGGGTTCATCTTTATTTACCACGGGATTCATCAGGCCACAAAATTTTATGGATCTGAAGTTGAAGCCTTGCATTGAGCCTGTCGTTTAGTATCCATGATGCCATCTCTGCAGGATCAAGCTTTCCGGCAACAGGGGAAAAAAGAAGCCGGTCACCGGATATATGCTGACAATATGTTTTCATTATCTTTACGGCATATTCGTAATCAGGACGATCTCCCACTACAAACTTTAACTGATCCAAAGAATTCAGCCTTCTGATATTGTCAAGATCCGTACTTTGGCTTTCATTGCTTGACGGACATTTGATATCAATAATCTTGATACACTTTTCGTTTAAGTGGCTTACCTGAAAACTGCCGTTGGTTTCAAGTAATACCTGATAACCGATCTCAATCAGCCGGTTAATAAGAAGGTGTGTCTCATCCTGCAGCAGAGGCTCTCCACCGGTAATCTGAACAACCGGACATCGGTACTTTTTTATTTTTTCAACTATCTCTGGGATTGTATACTGTTTTCCTTCATCATAGGCATACCGGGTATCACAATATGAACACCTTAAATTACAGCCTGTCAGTCGTATAAAAATACAGGGAATTCCGGTATATACTGACTCCCCTTGAATACTATAAAAAATTTCATTTATTTTGATGGGCATCTTCAGGTGTTTTTTTCTTTTCGAACATCATGCACTGAATGCCGGAACTTTTAGCCACCTACAATGAGATAGCGAATCTCATGCTTTTCGAAAAGATTCAACAGTTCTTTGAAGTCGGAATTCGTTAGCATCTTTACCTCGAATCAAAATATAGTAGTGCAACATTTCCCATACTGCCTCAAAAATAGCATGGTCACCTTGAGATTGCCAGAAGCGAATATCGAATGAACGCCTGTCATCCTCAATCCGCTGATAGTTTTCCTCTATTGCTCTCATTTTCTCTCCTTCATTCTCGTATTCACAACAATAACTATACTCTTTAGCTAACACAAAATCAAAGCATGAATCATATTGCTTATATTCTTCTCAAGGTATTTCGTGCCCGAAAAAAATATTAATTTGCGAATACATTTTGACAAATTCTTTCATTCGCTCGAGGCTTTGTTGAGCTTCATGTAAATCATAACTTCCAAACCCAGGTCCCACGCCCATATCAAAGCCTAATTTAATATCACATGCATCACCTGTTAGTAAAACCACACTTTCTTTTCCATTAATTAAAAAGCTGACATGCCCTTTTCTATGCCCTGGAGTATGAACAGCCCAAAAAGAACCATCGCTAAAAATATCTGCGCAACGACCCAGTGGTGGAAGATTATGAGCAGAATCAAAATCTATCTCATATAAAGCCTCAACGCCTGCAAAGTTATCCTGATAAAACAAAGGTCCGAAGCTATAATTTGGCTCGTCCTTGCCGACCACCAGACGAATGTCTTTGGGAAGATGCTGCATGCCGGAAATATGATCCATGTGCAAGTGTGTAAAAAAGATACCTTTTAAATCAATACCTTTCTCTTTTATCTGTGTTCCGATATCCTGCCCTTTTTTCTGATAACTCTTAAGCGGCCAGAATATTTTGCGCAAAGGACCACGAATATTTCCATGTGGATTTTCCTGAAAAGATTGATCTAATCCAGCATCAACAAGATAATACCCGTGGACTGAATGGCGTATCAAGTAACAGTAAACAGGCACAGTTATTTTTTCTTTT
>JAFDJC010000141.1 GCA_019307665.1 Deltaproteobacteria bacterium
TGAAATACGACGAATGGTAAGGCACATTAAGGAGCTCGATAAAATATATACAGATTATTTTTTTTTTGATGAAAACTGTTCTTACAACTTGCTTTACTTAATTGAAGCTGCCCGGCCATCAGTTCATTTGACAGACCAGTTTGGCGTCTTTGTATTACCTGTTGATACTATAAAAAAGATACATGAGGAGGGGTTTATTACATCGGTTGATTTCCGGCCAGCCAAGTCCACAGTAATTAAACACCAGTTGTCAGGTCTCAGTAACTCAAATATACAGACAGCCCTGTCGATCATCAACAGGCAGATAAAAGCAAAAGAACTGGTAAATTCATCGGCTCAAAGAGAAGAAAAAATCAGGATTCTCGATCTCGCAATTAATGAAATTCAGTATTTATATGTTAAAGAAGATATCACCAAAAAAGAATACAAATTGCATATTTTAGAGGCTTTAAGCGCCAGAAGCAAGCTTGGTAAAACAGAATCTGCTGTTGATGATATACCGGTTCCTCCTCATCCGGAAGCGGGCCATGATTCAAGAAGGATAAGTTTTGGACTTGGAATATATGATAACGATATATTTCAGGAAATCGCTTTTCGCCCTGCCTTTACAGACCTGCTTGACATGGATTACATCCATGATAAAGGTGCTCAGATCGAATTTTTTGATGGAAAATTGCGGTACTATCCTTCAGATCAGAAACTCTGCCTGCAACAGTTGGATTTCGTAGATATCATATCCATTGCTCCAAGAAATGAATTGTTCAAACCGTTTTCCTGGAAAATCAATACTGGATTTAAACGAAAACCTGTGCAAGTTGATGATGACACACTTTTATATCAGCTTAACACAGGTGGAGGTGTTTCAATGCAGAATGATTATTTGGGATTATGCTATGCCTTGCTTGAAACTGAACTCAACGTTGGCGGAGCGCTGAAGGACAACTATGCATGGGGTGGTGGCTTATCGCTTGGCATGATAAAACAAATTGAAACATTCTGGAAAATACATTTGCTTGGCCGGACAATTCGCTTTGTTCTTGGCGATGATCATACGAGCAGTTCGGTGGACCTTTTAAACAATTTTAAAATCAGCAAAAACAATCACTTATCAATCGAGCTCAGGCGGGAAAAAAATTGGCGGCATTACAAGTCACAGGCAGAAATCCTTTGGCATCATTTCTTTTAATTCCAGCCCGTCCAATATAGAATTTGACACAACTTATTTTTTATTTTAATGTTTTATAAGCATACTAAATAGAGATACATATTTTAAAGAATATGACTGACAGCAACCAAAACTTATCAAAAGAGGCCGTCATCAATCGTATTGTTGAACTTATGAACAATATGTCGAAGAACAGACTTCTTTTTTTTCTGGCCCATCTTGAGGACAAACCGGTAAAATGGAAAAGAAAGTCTCCCCGGAAAAGCTGCTTTATTTCGGTCGACTATGACACGTTGGACTACTCCGGCAACAAACGAATTCACAACCTTAGCACCAGCGGAGCATATATCGAAGCTGGAGAATCATTTGCCCTGGAACAAGATATTATATTGTGGCTGTCTGCCCCTGACGAGGAAAATCCATTCATCAAAATCCCGGCTAAAGTAGTGAGGCGGGACAGGGAAGGAATCGGAGTAGAGTTTGATCAACTGACAGACGATCAGCACAGGATTATCAAAAAAATCGAGAAGGCTGAAGAAATTTAGCGTTCTGTATTTTTCCCTTGCATTTATTAGCATTTCTGTATAATTTAGCCGTTTATAGTTTATGGCATATTTGGTACTTACAAAAAAACAGGAGGTGTAAGCATAAAAAGGCCTAAGAGAAATGACAATCGCATTAATGCCAATAGGAATATCAGAGCAAGAGAGGTCAGGGTAATAGACCCCGACGGTAACCAGCTCGGTATCCTTCCGATCCATCAGGCTCTTGCAGCTGCAGGTGATTTTGAACTGGATCTTGTGGAAGTCTCCCCAAGAGCAAATCCGCCTGTGTGTAAAATCATGGATTACGGAAGGTATAAGTATGAACAGACAAAAAAGCAGCAGGAAGCCAAAAAAAAGCAGGCTTCTTTTCAGTTAAAGGAGATCAAGCTCAGACCCAAAACCGACGATCATGACCTGCAGACAAAGCTGGGACATATCAAAAAATTTCTTGATAAAAAAGACAAGGTCAAGGTTACGGTTATGTTCAGGGGGCGTGAGATCACACTAACGGAACGGGGCCGGGAGCTTCTTAAAATTGTTGCCGAAGAAACCGAGGAGGTTGGGACAATAGAGCAACATCCCAAGTTTGAAGGCCGCACCATGATAATGATTCTGGCACCGAAATAGAAAAAGCCGATTTCCTGCTGAATTTATACTTTTTTTAATACCTTAACTATCGGTGGCGTGATATTTCACCTGAAATTTCACGCCATACATGTTTGTAAGATTTGGAACATAACAGGCATAAGCCTGTGACGAAAAAAAGGAGAATATTTGAAATGCCAAAAATAAAAACAAACAGAGCGGCGGCAAAACGCTTTAAAAAAACAAGTTCCGGTAAAATTGTTTACAGGAAATCACATGCCAGTCATATTTTGACTAAAAAATCGACAAAGCGCAAAAGGTCATTGCGGAAGGCGCATATTGTTGACAAAACCAACACAAGAGAAATAAAGCTGCTGCTTCCCAACGGATAAATTTTCCCGGTATCCAGTTAAAGCAACCCGGTGAAAATGATCTGGTGAAAGTGATAAGGAGATGAGACATGCGAGTGAAAAGAGGTTTTAAGGCAAGAAGGCGCCGAAATAAAATTCTTAAATTGGCAAAAGGATTCAGGGGCGGCAAAAGCAAGCTCTTCAGAACAGCAGCGGATGCTGTTGATAAAGCACTGATGTATTCGTACAGAGATCGTCGAACACGAAAAAGAGACTTCAGAAGGCTCTGGATTGCAAGGATCAATGCTGCCGCAAGGATGAACGATTTGTCTTACAGTAAATTCATCCATGGTTTAAAAACCGCAAACATTGAAATTGACCGCAAGGTTCTGGCTGAGCTGGCTATTTCCGATCCTGACGGGTTTGCCAGCATTGCAGCTGTGGCAGCAAAAAGTGGGTAAATCGATAGAAGAAATAAAAACCCAGGCCCTGGCGGAACTGGAAACCGTTTCCAGCATTGATGATATTAAAGCCCTTTCAATCCGATATCTTGGCCGAAAGGGCCTTGTTACCCTTTTTCTCAGGGACATTTCAAAACTTCCTGAAAAAGAACGGCCGGCAGCCGGAAAAAATACAAACCAGGTTAAAAAACTCCTCAAAGAAACGTTTGACAGGGCAGAGTCTCTGATTACCGAGCGTGCCGTAAGTGCTGAAAAGGGCATAGACGTTTCACTTCCCGGCAGACCTGTTTCCGCGGGTTCGTTCCATCCGGTTTCACTGATTACAGAACAGATATCAGATATTTTTTCAAGGCTTGGATTCAATATCGCCGAAGGGCCCGAGGTCGAAACCGACTACTATAATTTTGAAGCGCTGAATTTTCCTAAAAACCATCCTGCCAGAGATATGCAGGATACATTTTTCGTGTCTGACGATATTGTCCTCAGAACCCATACATCGCCGATCCAGGTCAGGATTATGGAAAAACAGCCGCCACCGATTAAGGTGATCGCACCGGGAAGGGTGTACCGTTGTGATTCAGACCTGACCCACACGCCTATGTTCCATCAGGTTGAAGGCCTCATGGTTGATGAAGGGATCAGCTTCGGAAACCTTAAAGGCATTCTCACTTCTTTTGTACACCAGATGTTTGATGAAAAGACATCTCTAAGATTCCGGCCCAGTTTTTTTCCATTCACAGAACCGAGCGCCGAAGTCGATATCCTCTGCGTCATATGTCGTGGAAAAGGCTGCAGGGTATGTTCACAAACCGGATGGCTTGAAGTGTTAGGGGCCGGTATGGTACACCCGGCTGTGTTTGAAAATGTCGGTTATGACACTGCCAGGCACACCGGCTTTGCCTTTGGAATGGGCGTGGAACGGATTGCAATGTTGAAATACGGTATTGATGATCTCCGCAAATTCTTTGAAAACGATATAAATTTTTTAGGACAGTTCTAATATGAAAGTCAGTTTAAGCTGGTTAAAAGACTATGTTCCCGTTGACATGACCGCACAGGAACTTGCGGATGCCTTGACTATGACCGGTCTTGAAGTTGAAACCGTAACGGATCGCTATGCATATCTCGACACTGTTGTTGCAGGACGGATCATCAACATTTCGCCCCATCCAAAAGCTGACAGGTTAAAGGTTTGTGAAGTTGATATCGGTGACCGTCAAATTTCAGTTGTCCGAATATAGAGGTCGGGATGAAAGCCCCTTGCGCTTTACCGGGTACGCTTTTCCCCGATGGAACTTTTCTTGAAAAAAGCATCGTCCGCGGCCAGGCGTCCGAAGGGATGCTCTGCAGCGATCTTGAGCTGGGAACAGGACCGGATGGTTCAGGCGTTATGGTGCTGAAGGACTCGGTTCCCGAGGGAGAAAAAATTGCAAAGGCTCTTAACCTTTCCGACCCTGTGCTTGAAATCGACCTCACGCCCAACCGGCCGGATTGTCTGGGCATCATAGGAATTGCAAGGGAAGCTGCAGCGATTCAGGGCACAACACTGACATATCCTGATATCCCCCCTGATATTCCCATTGGGGATGCAGACATTGATATCAACCAGCATACATCCGTTGAGATACAAGACCCTGACCTGTGCCCGAGATATGCCGCACGCCTCATTTTTAATGTAACCATAGGGCCTTCTCCTTTCCGGATTCAAAACAAACTTATGTCCATTGGCTTAAGGCCCATAAACAATATCGTCGACATCACTAATTTTGTTATGCTGGAAACCGGCCAGCCTTTGCACGCATTTGATTTTGACCGGCTTTCTGAAAATAGAATCATTGTAAGGAAAGCCGGCAAAGATAAACAGTTTACAACGCTTGACAACAAGGATCACGAACTGCCGTCCGATACGCTGATGATATGCGACGGTTCACAGACTGTTGCCATTGGCGGTGTAATGGGCGGCCTCAATTCTGAAATTGATGACAACACAACAAGGGTTCTCATTGAAAGCGCCTTATTTAACCCGGCAAGCATCCGGAAGACCGCCAAACATCTGGGCCTTGGTACTGATGCATCCCACCGTTTTGAACGTGGTGTCGATCCTGAAGGGACCGTCAACGCACTAAACAGGGCAACTGTTCTAATGGCTGAAGTCAGCAAGGGCACTATTGTTAGCGGAGTGATTGATGAGCATCCCGCACCCTCAGAAATCAGTACAATTTTGCTTGATGTAAAAAAGATAAACCGCCTCTTAGGAACCGGTTTTTCACAAACTGAAATGAAAAACCACTTGGAATCAATAGATTTTTCCGTCAAAGCCGTTAATGACCATATGCTTGAAGTCGTGCCGCCGTCTTTCCGTGTAGATGTATCAAGACCTGAAGATCTGGCAGAAGAAATAGCACGGCTGTCAGGCTATGACCATATACCTGTTACGTTTCCTGCAGTGTCTGCCGATACCAGGGAACCGGCAAGATATCTTATACTGCGCCGGAAGGTTAAAAATATTCTGACCGGCCTCGGCTTCAGCGAAGCCATAAACTACAGCTTTATCAACAAAACCGCTTTTGACAGGCTACGTTTTGAACAAGCAGATTCCCGGCGTTCGGCAGTAGAACTTATGAACCCCCTTACCGAAGAACAGGCTGTGATGAGAACCACCCTTGTTCCGGGCTTGATCGACACCGTAATTCGTAATAACACGAGACAAATTAAAGACGTCAAGGTCTTTGAAACAGGAAAAGTCTTTTTCGACTTAAAAATAGACAACCGGCAGCCGCTGGAACTTGAAATGCTGGCCGGTATCTGGACCGGAAAACGATCGGCGATCTCATGGCATGACACAGAGACAGAGTCTGATTTTTATGACATCAAAGGTGCTGTTGAAGCGCTTTTCCGTTCTTTACAAATAACCGGCATCACCTTTTCCAGCATTCCCGATGAATCATGCATTTATACCAAACCCGGTTTTACGGCTCAAATAGATGCCGGTGAGGAATCTCTGGGGATTCTTGGCCGGATTCATCCGGACGTACAAAACAGCTACGGTCTAAAACAGAAACTCTTTTTGTTTGAGCTGAATCTTGAAACAATGCTCAAGCTTGTTCCTGATATAAAAGCGACCCGTTCGACACCCAAATTTCCGGCAACGACCAGAGATATTACCATTATTATTGATGTCAATATTGAAGCCGGCAAACTCATTGCTAATATTGATGCCAATAATGAAAAACTGGTTGAAGATATTCTTCTTTTTGATATATATGAAGGAAAACCCGTTCCTGAAGGAAAAAAAAGTGTGTCATTAAGGATAACTTACAGGTCGGCAGACAAGACTCTGGAGGACGACTTTATTAATACGCTTCACAAAAACATTTCCGGAAAGCTGATAAAGACGTTTGGTGCGGCCGTTCCTGCCTGACGTTTTGGGGAAAATGCGTATGGCGACTCTTCATCGTGTAGTACCTTCAAACAAAGAAATACCTAACAAGCGTTATTTTAGAATTGGTGAAGTCAGCAGCCTTACCAGTGTGGAATCATATGTGCTAAGATTCTGGGAGACAGAGTTTAAATCCATCAGTCCCAAAAGAACAGAATCAGGGCAAAGGCTTTACAGAAAAAAAGACGTGGAACTGATTTTTACCATCAAACATCTGCTATATGAGAAAAAATTTACTATCCAGGGGGCAAAACAATATCTTCGTTCTGAACGGAAACAGGATGCCGGAAAAGATCGGTTTTCATCAATTGATATCGATGAAATACGCACCGAACTTCAGGCTATTCGTGACCTTCTCGTGTAATGTTTATTCTTTTTCTACTGCAGAGAAGTATTGACCTAGTAAGGCATTGTTGTCTGCCTCTGTTATTTCCCGGGGAAGCCTTTTCATGGCTAAAGAGATCACTTCATCTACAAGCTCTGACTGTAACTTTCTTTTTGCCTGGATGACCTGGCTTGCCATACGCTGTCTGGCATCCTCCAGCATATAGCGACTTTGCTCCTGTGCCTCTTCGACAAGTTTTTCTTTTTTTTTCTCGCCCTGCTGCACAATCTTTTCCTTTATGCTGTCAATGCGTGATTCCCTATCAGTCAGCTGTCCGGCAATCTCTTGACTTTTATCCTGTGATTTTTTTTTAGCCTCTTCCAGGATTTTAACCTCACGGGCCAGGCTTTCGCTTTGGGTGTTAAGAAAATTCATCAAAGGTGTTTTGGCAAATTTAATAAAGAGAACAACCAGGATGCCGAAATTGATCCATTTCATTGCCAAATCATATGTCCCACGCCACCCTTCCGAACCTCCCGATGCCAGAGCAGTGCTTCCGGTGAGCAGGATAAAAAGAAAGGCAAAAGATATATAAAAATATCCTTTATTGTTTTTTATAGATATCACTGGGCAAGCCTCCGATTCAGCACATTTTCCATTATACTGACGGCAAGATGTTCTGTTTCTTTCCTGAGGTTTTCTCTAGCCTTTTCTATCTGACTTTCAACCTCTTTTTCAGTATCTGCCCTGAGTCTGGAAATTTCATTCCTTATGTCGGTAGAAATTCCGGCAGCTTCGCTGCTGCCTGATTCTTCCAACTCTTTTTTTATGGCCATGGCTTCCTGCCTGGCGGATGCTTCATGTTTTTCCATCTGATCCAGCAGTCTGATCACTTCCTGGTCAAAATCAGTGACATCCTGTTTCAGGCTTTCCATGTATTCATTCCGCTTTTTCATTACACTGTTCAGCGGACGAAACATGACCATATTCATGACAAACATGAAGATCAAAAAAGAGACCATTTGAACAATCAGAGTCTCATTAATACTGATAAGCGCTATATTACTAATAATCTCCATACACTGATTTCCGCTAATAGGTTATTCGCCGAATAAAAATTGTCAGCTTTACACTCTTTTAAGTTTGATCAGACAACAAATAAAAGAAGCAGCGCTATAACCAGTGAGTAAATTCCTGTGGACTCTGAGACTGCCTGTCCAACAAGCATTGTTCGAGTTAAAAGACCCGCCTCTTTTGGATTTTTTCCAATTGCTTCGCAGGCCTTTGCAGCAGCCATACCTTCACCTACACCAGGCCCGATGGCACCAAGCCCCATTGCTAGGCCGGCTCCTAAAAAAGCAGCAGCACGTACAAGATCCGCACCTTCTATAGCCATTGTCGATTCCTCCTGAATTATTATAAGTTATATGTTGTTAAACTACAAATATCAGCACCAGGGCGATAACGAGTGAATAAATACCCGTGGACTCGGAGACTGCCTGTCCAACCAGCATAACACGCGTGATATCCGCTGTGGCGCTCTCGTTTCTTGCAACCCAGCTTACAGCACTTCTTGCTGTAAACCCTTCACCAATACCGGGTCCGATAGCCCCGATTCCCATACATAACCCGGCCGCCAGAAGCGCTGAGGCTTCAGCAATTGAATCTGTTGCCGGTACTTCCTTAAACACCAGTATAAAGCATATCAGCAGTCCGTAAATAGCAGTCGTCTGGGTGACAGCCTGTCCGAGAAGCATGACGTTGGTCACCGAAGAACTCGATTCCGGCTGCCTTGCTATACCTTCACATCCGGTTTCAGCAACAAGTCCGCTGCCGATGCCGGCACCGATCGCAGCAAGCCCTGAGGCAAGTCCTGCTCCCAGAATTGCGGCCCATGTCGGTGATACCGGACGATCTGAAAAATTTGTAAACAGCAGGATAAAAGAAGACACAAGAGCAAAGATAGCGGGTGTCTGGCACACTGCGGAGCCTATCAGCATGTTGGTTGTCAAACGGTTGCTTATGCCCGGCTGCCGTGCCATACCGGTACAGGCGGCACCTGCCGGAAAGCCTGCACCCACGCCGGACCCGATGGCTCCAAGTCCCATGGACAACCCTGCTGCAAGAACTACCCAGACAGTCAACCAGGAATCTGCAGAAAAGTTTGTAAACAGCAGAAGCATAGCCACAACCAGCGCAAAGATAGAAGCTGACTCGGCAATCGCCTGCCCCATCAGCATAGACTTGAAGACTTCGCCTGAAAGTTTAGGGTTTCTCGAAATTGCAAGGTTTGCCTGCGCGGCTGTATACCCTTCACCAATGGCCGCTCCTATTGCACCAAACCCCATGGCGAGCCCGCCTCCGATAAATGCTGCTACATCAACCCATGTGCTGATATCAAATGTCATTTATTTAACCTGCAAAGAAATATATACTGTCGTAAGCATTGTGAACACAAAAGCCTGAATTGTCCCAACGAAAATTCCAAAAAACAGATTCAGAAAAGGCGGAAGCACAACACTGTATGTCAAATATGAAACGACAAGAATGATAATCGATCCACCCATTATATTTCCAAACAAACGAAAAGATATGGACACCACGTTAGCGAGTTCTCCTATCACATTCAGTGGCATCATGAAAAAAAACGGTTCTATATATCCTTTTAAATAGTTTTTTAAGCCCCTTGTCTTGATCCCCGAATAATGAGCAATAAAAAATCCCATAATACCAAGGCTCAAGGGTGTATTCAGGTCTTTAGTCGGTTCTTCCAGGTGAGGAATAATCCCCAGCCAGTTTGATAGGGTCAGGAACATGAAAAGAGCGCAAATCAGCGGCCCGTATTTTTTAGCCATTTCCTTATCGAGTGTTTCTTCAGCTAGCCCGAAAAGCTGTTCTACAAGCAATTCGCCCACTACCTGCATGGGTCCCGGCACAATTTGTCTTTTTCTGGCAGCAAGAATGCCGAAAAAAACAAGGATTGCGATAACAATCCAGGTCATGATAATCACTTCAAGGTTAAATGTCAGGTTGTGCCCAAAAAAAGGGATTATCAGTTGATGTATTTTTCCCAGTTCCTGCATGGCTTAATTTCTTCCTTTTGCTGTTTTTCTTATAAATTGCGGAAGCTTAACCCGGCCCAGCAGATGATCGGCCAGTAGAACAAACTGAACCATGAAAATTCCCGCAATAGCTGCAAAAAAATTAAACTGCTCAAATTTAATGGCGGTAACGATCGGTATTGCCAGTACAAAGTATCTTACCGCTATTGAGCCGAGAGAAACAAAAAACGTCCTGCCTTTTGATTTGCCAAAACGCATGGGTAGAGTTTCTCCCATCAAAATAAAATTAAAAATACTAAAAACAGTGCCTAAAATCAGGCCTTTTCCAATCGGTTTAAATCCGGCCAGAATAAAAGCAAAACCGACAAAAATTGCCAGCGTCATTGCCCTGGAGCAATACTTTTTCTGTGTTTGTCTAATTTCTTCCATTCTCAGTTCTGATCTTAGTTTTGGTCTTAGTTTTGGTCTTAGTTTTGGTCTCAGCTTCGTTTTCAGCTTCAGTCTCAGCTTCGGTTCCGGCTTTTTTTTTGTCTGCTTCAGTTATTTCCATAATCTGTCGATAAACCACGTTGCCGCCGCCGGCAACGCCGAGTAAGATAAAAATAACGGTGAAAACACCTTTTAACTCCAACCAATCATCAAGCAGCCTGCCGATAAAAAAGCAGAAAATAATACATCCGGCCATTGTTAGGCCGATTTGCATAATAATATGAAAACTCTCTGCCCAGAGCCGGTTTTTTTTATAATTAAAAACCATGTTTTATTTCAGCATTGGCTGATACAACCTAATGATTTAACAGCGCATTACACTCCGGACCATAATCACCAGAATAAAAACAAAAGATTTATTTAACAAATATTTTTACTGCCAGTCAAGAAAATTTTTTTGCGTTCATAAAGATTCTTGAAAAACTATACATTCAGGATATATTCAAGCTTCAGAATCATATATGTTAATCGTAAACAGGACAGATGGAATATGAACAAAACAAAAGTAACAATTCTCGGCTCAGGAACCTGTGTACCTTCTCTTTCCCGAAGTGCCTGTTCGGTGCTGATTGAGTCCGGCCATGCCCGGCTGCTGCTTGATACAGGACCAGGTACAATGCGGCGCCTCCTTGAAACCGGAACCACTATTTTTGATGTTTCCGTCATCTTTTACAGCCACCTGCATCCTGATCATACAGCAGAGCTTGTTCCTTTTTTATTTGCAACTAAATATCCGGGCTCCCATTCGAGGCAAAAGCCTTTGACAATTGTTGCAGGAAAGGGTTTTTCACATTTTTTCAAGGGTCTTACATCGGTTTATGGTGAATGGATCATGCTGGGAGACGACATATTTAAAATCGTTGAACTCGATACAACAGGCTCAGATTCTCTCGATATAGAGGGTTTTTCAATTGCCTCCGCGCCTGTGGAACACTGTGAAGAAAGCCTTGCATACAGAATCACAGGGCCTGATAAAAAATCAATTGTCTATTCCGGTGATACCGATTTCAGCAAAAACCTTGTCAGCCTATCCAAAGGCGCAGACCTGCTGATCTGTGAATCAGCCATGCCGGACAGCATGAAAGTGCCCGGGCACCTGACACCGTCTCTGGCAGGTGAAATCGCAACCCGTGCAGGTGTAAAAAAGCTTGTGCTTACACACTTTTATCCTGAATGCGACAAATCAGATATTGCAAATGAGTGCAGCAGGACCTATAGTGGTGAGATTATACTGGCTGAAGATCTTATGGAAATAGTATGAAATATTACCCTATAAACCTGGACATTAACAACAGAGAATGCCTTGTGGTGGGCGCTGGAAGCGTAGGAACACGGAAAGTGAAAACCCTTATTGACTGCAGCGCCAGGGTGACGGTGGTAAGTCCGGAAGTATCCGATGAAATACTTTCCCTTGAAACAAACAACCGTATTAAAGTCAAAAAAAGGCCTTACAAAGCACAAGATCTTGAAGGCATGTTTCTCGTTATCGGAGCCACGGGAGACGAGTCAACTAATCGTAAAATAAGCTTAGATGCCGGTCGGTTAAACCTTTTGTATAATATTGCGGACCTGCCGGAAGCCTGCAATTTTATCCTACCGGCAATTGTTAAAAAAGGGGATCTGTTGATCTCCATTTCAACATCAGGGAAAAGCCCTGCATTTGCTAAAAAGCTTCGAAAGGATCTTGAAAAACAATTCGGAGAAGAATATTCATTGTTTTTAAAGCTTATGGGATGCATTAGAAAAAAACTTCTGAGTGAAAAACATGAACCTGAAGCCCACAAACACTTTTTTGAAGCAATTATTGAAAAGGGCTTGCTGGATCTTATCAAGGAGAAAAAAACTGGTGACATCGATACCCTTCTTTATGAGGTTCTTGGGGACGGTTATGAATATAAAAAGCTTATGGAAAATGGTTAGCATCAAATATAATGGCTTAAAAAGGGGAACACAGGAAAACTGATGGAGTCTCTTGTTATAACGGTAATCCTGTTTTATCTTTTGAGTTCGGCAGGATATAT
>JAFDJC010000354.1 GCA_019307665.1 Deltaproteobacteria bacterium
AAATAGTTGATATTGTCAGAGAAGGCAGAGAAAGGTAGAACCACACATAAAGGGTCTACTCTTGACCCCTGTACAGCTTCAGTATTTCGCCTTGCCTTGCCATCGTATGATAAAGAACTTCAACAAAGTCTCGCTGGTCCTTTGTTGCTAATGATTTTATTTTGGTAACTGCTATGTCTCGAAAATCAATGATCACGCTTGGAATGATTACCGGCTCCCTCGCAGGCGGGTATTTTTTGCCCACGCTACTGGGAACGGGTACCTTTTCTCTGACCTCATTGCTTGGAAGTGTTGCTGGTGGAATACTCGGCATATGGCTAGCATACATACTCACCCGTTAGGACAGGGGTCCGCTGTTGACTGCTATTCTGTGATATAATAATTGGATCCTATGAGCAGGCCATTAAGAGTCAAGGAGATTGGCACCAGGGCCGGAAAAGATAAAGGAGGCAATATGTAAAGCCTACGGTATTGAGGAAAGTTCGCTTTTGTCATCAAGAAGGGGTGTACTTAACGAACCGAGGAATGTTTGTAATCAAATATCTTTGAGAGGCTTTGTTTGACTTGGTTTTGATCAGCTTTTGACAAATGACCAATTTTTCTGATGATGAACCGATTATCGAGTGTGAATAATTTCAATCTCACCACGGAGTTGGCTGTTAGCCCAGATTGTTTTTTATTCTTAATCGCGATATCCAATGGCCATGGCTCATTTTTTTGACTCGTTATCATAGCCAGGACTGAATGTTCAATTATCGCACCGAAGTCAGATTTTTTTGACAACACAAGGGCAGGTCTTCGCTTGGTCCTGGAAGAGTCGGTAAATGGGAATGGTACAACTACAACATCAAATGGTTCATAAGTCATTGTAGGCTTCCTCATCATTTTGTGATTCCCACTCGCTCAATGTGGGGACAAGAGCGGAACTAAACTCAATATCGATAGGTGTTGCTTTTCTCAATTTGATAATATCGTTATCAATTTCAAAAGCAATTGCATCTCCAGCATTGAGTTTCAGTTTTTTTCTTACAGCTTTAGGTACAGTAGCCTGATATTTCTTGGTAAGTTTGCTAATAGCTGTTTGCATAACGTTCTCCTGATTTAGATTACATGTAATGCGGTAATACTATCATGATTGGTAATACCTGGCAACCAAAAATACAAAAAAATCCTTATTGGATCTAAAACCCTGAAGAACCTCTGTGGGAATTAAATCTCCCATGACGACGGATGAAATAATGGCTCTGACAAGAGGAGACGCATAAAGCGGTTTTACATCGTCATACAGCGATGCAGTCATTTAGAGATTGGGAAACTCCCGACTGATGGATAAGACGGTTCAGTTTTTACAAAATACAGAAGTCTTTCGCGGCCTGTCTGAGAACCAGCTTCAGGATGTGAAAAATTCTTTTAAAAAAGTCTCCCTGAAAAAAGAGGAACCGATTGTTTATTTGGGAGATGAAAGCGACTCTGTATTTCTCATAAAAGAAGGCTTGTGCAAAGTTTTCATACCCTTTGACTTTGGCATGGGAGAAAACATTCTCTCTTACCTCAAAAAAGGGGAGCTTTTTGGAGAAATGGGGGTGATTACCGGTAAAAAGCGTGTCGCAAATACAACCTGCTTCACAGATGTGGAACTCCTGGTCATGTCCGGGCCAGACTTCTGGAAAGCGGCGAATCAATACCCTGCGATCCTGAAAAACATCATTTTCATCCTGAGCGACAGACTCAATGCCCAGAATTTGCGCACGGGCGCTCGAAGACGGGCAAGCCTGAATCTGAATGTCAGCCAAAAGGAGGCTTTGGATAATTTTTTCTCATTCATAGAGGAACAAAATCAAACATGGGTAAGCCGTATCATGAATACGGAAGTGCCCATCCGAAATTTTCGCTGGACGCCCCTTCTGCCCCTTAAGAGATGTGCAAATGTGGTATTACGCTTTCTCATCAAACTTGCGACCAAACCCTACATATCAAAGATTGAAGGCCTGGAGAATATACCGACGGAAAAACCGGTCATCTTTCTCCTGGGCTTCAGAACCATCTTCGACTTTCTATTCCTATACAAAGTGTATGACCACCTGGGTTCCCACAAGGCACTGAGTTTTGCCCTTCGCGTTGACGGTATGGGGAAAATCTTGTTTTTCTTTTTAAGAGGCCTGTTTTCAGTCTTGAACGTCTCCTACTTAACCAGACATTCCACGGACCGCGCCGAAGGGGCGGAAGATGCCGTGAATCTTTTAAACCGCATGCACGCAAAGGGCAAAATGGTCGATGTTGCCCTTTATCCTTTTTCAGAAAAGTCCATGCGTTACGACAGGGCTATGGGATACCACCACATAGTCATCTGGCTCATGACCGGCGAGGAAAGGGATATTATTCCGGTCGCCATATTGGGCACGGATAAATTCTGGCCTTTTGAGCCATGGAACAGAAAGTTTTTTGATATTTCCGCCTTTTTGAATCTCAAGTCCGTCAAAATCAAAATCGGCGAGAAGATCTCCCTGAAGGATATGGGGTTTAAGGAAAAACTCGATAAATGCGAGGGGAATCAGGAAAATGTAAAACGCCTCTTTGACAAAACGAATAATGCCATTGGGTCCAGGCTGGCGGCCCTCCAGGGCCAGCAGTATACGCCGATATACCAGGGCGCAGAACAGGAACTTCTCCGGTCCTTTAACGAAAAATGGTCCAACCGGTTGAGTCTTATGCTGCCTGCGGGCCTGGGCCTGCGGAAAAAATACAGGAAGTCATCCGTAAAGGTACGCCACTTTACGTGGCATGCCGAGATGCTCAACGTCCTTTTAGAGCATCTTGGGGATCACTCGTTGTGGGGACCAGTTATGCCGACCTGGAGTGGCCGTTTTTCTCCATGGACCATTCTTACAATCCCTATACAAAAAAAGGCATGAAACTGGTCGTTCGATTTCCCGATTTGCTGTCATCCATCAGGAAAGAAATCCAGAAACTTCTGCGCAGCATAGAACAAGATTTTGACGTGGACAAAATGTTGATCAAAATGGGCCGAATTTACCACTTTCTGTCAGACCTTGCTGTCCCGGCCCATGTCCATAATATTCCCCACATGTTTCTCGATTTACCAAGGATTGGGAAATGTGACTTTGAGGAGTACCTTGGTTTGGATCAGCCATTGTTGACATTAAATCAGCATGAAATCGGTGACAT
>JAFDJC010000355.1 GCA_019307665.1 Deltaproteobacteria bacterium
TTACCTGAAGTGTAACGGGGCTGCTGTCTTGCCATTTCCATTATTTCATTTTTGTCTTATTTTTTCTATCTTTCTGTTTTCCGGTTGTGCGGGTTCCGGTAGCTTTGTAAAAAATTCTGATAATATCTGTAGTATTTTTCGCGAAAAAACTTATTGGTATGACAGCGCTTATTCATCGAGCAAAAGGTGGGGAGTTCCAATTTCCGTTCTCATGGCGATTATGCATCAGGAATCAAAATTCAATGCAGAAGCCAGACCACCACGTACAACATGTCTTTTTATTTTCCCGGGCCCGAGGCCTTCATCAGCCTATGGGTATGCACAGGCGCTGGACGGGACCTGGGAAAAATATATTCGCACAACGAATAACTGGGGAGCTGACAGGAATGATTTTTCAGATGCCATTGATTTTATCGGATGGTACTGCAACCAGAGCCATGTCAGATGCGGGATAGCCGGGAATGACGCCTACAATATGTATCTTGCGTATCACGAAGGTCATGGCGGTTTTTTAAGAAAAACTTATCAAAAAAAAGCATGGCTTAAAAAAGTTGCAGGAAAGGTCAGGGCTAAGTCAAGGCGCTATTCGGGACAGCTCGCTGTCTGTGAAAAGGAGTTTAGAAGAAAGGGGTGCTGCCTCTGGCCTTTTTAAATGTTCAAAAACCATAAAATCTCTGAAATTTTTTTCTTGAATTTGCCCATTGTTTGTTGTATAGTGAATTAATCTGAATCACAAACTCATATCCCATTTTTCCGAATCAGATATTACGCCTGATGAATTCACAAAAGATTGTACAGTAATTATAACTTGTTAGTAATAAAGTATTTTTGTGCTTAATCAAGATGTTCTGGTTTAAAACCCGTCACATTTTATCATTAACCAACCATTATGAGGTATTTGAGCTATGATAGAGAGATGTGAAATGTATGACCGGAGGAAAAGCAGAAGGTTCAAGGTGCCACCCGATGCATTTACAATTATTAAACAGCCCAGATTTAAGATGGGTCAGATCGTTGATATGAGTATCGGGGGGGTCTCCTTTTGCTATATCGACGACAGCATGTCACCGGTTAACAATTTTAAGATCGATATCTTGCTGGCAGACGATGGATATTATCTGGACCGAATACCCGTCGAAGTCGTATCCGATGTTAAAATCGGAGTGAATTACCCTTTTAATGCTAAATCCATCAAACGCTGCGGGCTGAAGTTTAACGGACTTTCCGATGCCAAATTGTTACAAATGAATGCCTTGATCCCCAAACATAGCGAGGGGTATCTTATTGACCGCCGCCACAGCATTCGTGATGGAAATCATCTGGGTTATTCATAGAGCTCGTCCAATAGACGCATATACTTTTCCTCAACTATTTTTCTTTTTACCTTCATGGTTGGTGTCAGTTCACCTGTTTCTATTGTCAGGGGCGCGGGAAGCAATACAAATTTTTTGATTGTTTCAAAACGCGCAACCTGACTGTTTGTCCGGTCAACGGATGCCTGTATTTTTTCTTTCAGGGTTTTCAGGTTGATCAGTTCCTCATATCCCAGGTTATCGTGCCCTTCTGTTTTGGCCCATGCCATGAGCGTGTCGTGTTCGAGAGAGACTAAGGCTGTGGCATATTTTCTTTTGTCTCCATGGAGCATAACATGTTCGATAAGGGGATCGTTTTTTAAAAGATTTTCAATATTAGATGGCGTAATGTTTTTTCCTGACGATGTGATGATAATTTCTTTTTTACGACCGGTAATCCAGAGAAAACCATTTTCATCTATCTTGCCGATATCGCCTGAATATATCCATCCGTCTTCTGTGAGTGTTTGCCTGTTCAAGTCCGGCTGGTTAAGATAGCCCTTAAAAACAATATCACCCTTGACAAGAATCTCGCCATCTTCTGCAATTTTGAGGCTCGCACCTGGAATCGGTTTTCCCACGGATCCGAAACAATAATCGTCTATGGAGCACAATGTACAGAAACAGGATACTTCGGTCTGGCCGTATCCTTCAAGTATCAGCATTCCGCATGCATGAAAGAACTCGAGTATTTCAACAGCGATGGGCGCAGATGCTGAAAGAAAATATTTGCACCTGCCGCCGAATATATCCCTGATTTTCTTAAATACAAGTTTGTCGGCAATGGCATACTGGAGGTTCAGACCCGGTCCCGGTCTTTGACCTTTCTGTTCTTTTCTACTCATTTCAAGGCCGATTTTTTTAGCCCATGAAAAAAGACTCTTTTTTAATGAAGGCGCATTATCGACTTCAGACATAATTTTTGCGTAAGCTTTTTCAAAGATGCGGGGCACACTGCCAAAAAATGTGGGTCGTATATCTTTAATGTCATCAAGTATTTTTGTTATGTCATTAACGTATGCAGCGGTGATTCCCTTGTAGATGCGAAAAAACTGTCCCGGAACACGTTCACCGACATGTGAGAGGGGCAGAAAAAACATCATGATGTCGCCAAGTGTTTGGTCATCAACAATCTCGCTGATAGAGTTCATCTGTGCAAGGATGTTTGCATGAGACAGACAGGCCCCTTTCGGGGGGCCGGTGGTCCCTGAAGTGTAGATGATGATGGCGGTATCTTTGGGGTTTACTTTGTTTTCAGCTTCACTTACTATTCCGGGCTCTTTTGCCAGTTTTTCTTCGCCTATTTTTAAAAGTTCATCCATATTGATGATATGCTCATCTTCAGCTGTGCCGTCCCAAACAATAAATTTTTCAAGCATGGGCAGCTCATCAAGATGGGGCTTGATCTTTTCAACATGTTCTATGTTCTCAGCAAAAAGAATTTTTGAACTCGAATCTCTCCATGTTGAAGGCCTAAAGCGATTAAGCCTGCTGCAATCTTTTCGACTTTGTCATCTGTTTCACGCCAGGTAACAGGACTCCAGTTACCATTATGTTTTACTAAAAAAGCATTTTTAGAAGTGTCTATACGGCATCGTTCTCTCAATACTTCATTCAGATTTTCCATTTTTACCTCCTGTATGTGTCTTTTATGTGAGAGCCAAAAGATAGGTTCTGAGGTTTACGCCTTTTCCGCCGATTCCAATCTTTTTCCTTATATTATATCTGTGCGTGTCGACTGTTCTTTGGGACAAGCCAAGCGAATCGGCTATATCTTTTGAAGATGCCCCATGCTTTATAAAATTTGCTATTTGAATTTCTGTTGGTGTAAGTCTCATGTAGGTTGAGGATACATTGTTCGCAAAAGGTGAAATAATTTCATTTAAATTGGCTTCTAAAACATTCAGGGCAGTTTGTTGTTTGCTGTTTAACGCACCACTCTTTAATCGGGTTAAATTTGGTATAAGCAATTCCTTTACATTGGACATCATTGTCTCTTCAAGTTTTTTCTTATCATCTCCGCGTTGATTCAGTAAGACTTTTAAAGCAGTATTTTTTTCCTGTATCTCAGCGGTTCGCTCTTTAACCTTTTCTTCCAATCGTTTATTCGCGTTATTCAGAGCCTTTTCTGCTTGCTTGTAAATTGTAACATCTCTACAAATTATCCAAAGCTCAATAGGAATGTCATTCTCATCAAGTATTAATCTGGTTCGTTCATGTACCCATAGTATAGATCCATCTTTTCGTATTTTACGAAATTCCAATTCCCTTTTCTGTAACTTTTGGTTGAAAATTTCTGCCACCTGATTTTGAACCATCTTGAGATCATCCTTATAAACAATTTTCCAAACAGAATTTTCGACTAATTCCTCTTTAGAATATCCTAAACAATCGGCTCCGAACTGATTGACAGAAATTATTACTCCATCAGGCGAGACAGTAAAATACATATCAGGAGCATTATCGTAGAGGCTTTGGAACCTCTCCTTATTCTCCTTTAAGGCCTTTTCCGCCTTTTTTCGTTCTAAAACATCACGGACGACACAAAGAATACTTGTTACATGTTCCTTATCGTCACGAAGGAAACGCGCTGAGACCTCCATCCAAGATGTTAAACCATCTTTAAGCAGAACTTCCAACTCCAATCGTTGCGGTTCCGCTTTTCCGTATTTATTTTTCTCAATTTCCTGCGTAAGAACTTCCATCATGTGGTCAGCAGAATCAGGAATTAAAAGATCATATACGTTCAGATTCATAAACTCTTCTACTGTGTAACCAAAAACGGATTCGACTGAAGGACTGACATAGTTGAAAACGAATTGGTCCAAATCAATAACACAGATGGCATCTGTTACGTTCTCCGCAAGGAGTCGGTATTCCATTTCTGATCGCTTCAATACCTCTTCCGCCTTCCTGCGCTCTGTTATATCTCGTGTGATACCAATTATACCTTCCGGCTGACCATTGGCATCATATAGAAAATTTCCTTCAATTTCAGTCCAAACCGTAGAACCATCTTTGCAGTAGACTTCAGCCTCTATTGTTTGAGATCTGTCAGGGGGTTTTTGTCCTTTGCTGTGCATTTCCAATTCTTCAGTTATGGCCTTCATAACTATTTCCAAAGAGTCAGGAGGCATAGATTCTTCAGGAGGCATAGCTAATGCTTCTTCAACAGAGAAACCTTGCAGGTGAGTAATAGAGGGGCTAAAGTAAGTGTAATTCATTTCCATATCCATGGTCCAGATGACATCTGAAACATTGTCTGCCAGAAGACGATACCGTGCCTCGCTTTCCCTTAGTTCTGCATTCGTTTTTTGCATTTCTTTGCTATGATTCTCTAACTCGGTTTGATAAATTTGCAAATCCTCAAACAGATTGCGCACATCAGTGGGCGATATTTTCTTAATAGCTGTAATATTACTATTCAGAAATATTTCCACCCGCTCTTTCAGTCTTACAGATTGTTTAGGTTTTGCTTTTCTTTTTGCCATTACCTGAACCTTTCAGTGGATTTGAATATCTGTCTTTTGCTCCAGTAAAAATCATGCCATGATGAATCCTGAACTGCCGCATAAGAGTTTCGTTTATTAATTCCTTAACACTTTATTCCGGTTCTTAATAAGATGTCAATCATTAGGAAAGTCATTAGAATATTTAACAGGACATTCCCCAAAAACAAGGTTTAAATATTAGCAATGATAGTAGCGTCAAGAGCTGAATCGAATTGACAAGTGAAAAAGTCATTTTTCAATCAATTTCGGGGAAACTTTCA
>JAFDJC010000009.1 GCA_019307665.1 Deltaproteobacteria bacterium
GATTATTGCAAGCTTCTTGTGCTAGCGCACCCAGACAACGAGTTGTCTGGGCCACCCGAGGGTCGAGTCCACGCGCTGGTTTTGTTCTTATGATGAATTTTTTAAAGGATTGACATTTTATACTCTGTGATATATACTTTGGTATCTATCAACAATAATTGGAGGCGTATAATGCAAACAGCAAAAATATTCATTAATGGCCGAAGCCAGGCTGTAAGGTTACCAAAGGAGTTCAGATTTTCCAGCAATGACGTTTTTATTAAAAAAATCGGCAAGATGGTTGTCCTTTTGCCAAAAGATGATCCCTGGTCCCCATTAGTCAACAGCCTTGACCAATTTACCGATGACTTTATGGATAACAGAAATCAACCCATTCAGGATGCCAGAGAAAAATTATAATGAAATTCATCCTCGATACAAATACCTGTGTCTATATCATTAAGCGTAAACCTCTCGATGTAATAGAACGTTTTAATCAAATTAAAATTTCGCAAATCGGTATCTCGTCAATCACACTGAGCGAACTTTTATATGGTGTTTCAAAAAGCTCAAAACCTGAACAGAATCAAATTGCTTTGACACAGTTTGTTGCACCATTGGAGATATTACCCTATGGTGACGAAGCCGCTCAATATTATGGTGTTCTTAGAGCCTATTTAGAAAAACAGGGTACGCCTGTTGGCTCTCTTGACATGCTAATTGCCGCCCATGCACTTTCGACTGACTGTATTTTGGTCACAAACAATGAAAAAGAATTTATTCGAATACCGAACTTAAAAATCAATAATTGGATAAAATAATCTTTTGATCATTGTGAGTGCGGAGATCGAAACTTTTTGTTGTCCAAAATAAATAATTTGTTCGGAACATAATTTCATAATATACGGTCAGGTCCGAAAATCATCATTTATGGGATAGTTTGTCCTTCAATAAATCCGCCAATCCAGCAAGCGGTTTATCGACAGAGTCATTATCCGAGGACTTGTCAGGTGGTGCATCGTCATAGGCATCGGCCACCTGGTCACGGCTGTGTTCATTGTCGTGGCAGTAAATGCACAACAGCTCCCAGTTGCTGCCATCCGGAGGATTGTAGTTATGGTTGTGGTCTTTATGGTGTACTGTTAGTTCGCGCAGACGTTTGCCGCTGAACTCGCGACCACAGTGGGCGCAGATCCATGGGAAAAGTTTGAGGGCGCGCTCCCGATAAGTGTTTTCACGGTCTCGCCGGATGCGGCTTGCCTCCGAAATAATGCGGTTGGTATTGTTGCCGTCGTTTGAGGACATGTGAAATCTCCTTCTATTGTGATTTCATAAATTCATAAACCAGTCTATATCTATGGTGACTTTTTCAATATAAAAAAAACCCCTCCCTTCACTTTACAGAGGTGAAGCGTTCTTTTTATGAGATAAAACAATCTGTTTTTTAGGAGTATTAAACACGCTAAGGCCACTGCTCTCCTTAATAAATGTGTTAGGCATCTTTCATCCTGCAGAAGAGACTTTTCGTCCAGGATCCTATGGCGACAGGATTTAAAAAGTCACCGTTCTCAATTTCGGGTAGTGAAAACATAGCAAACCACATGATCAACCGATGAACAGGGATTAATTTCTCTGTACTCAAACGGCCATTAAAAAAGGCGATACCTATTGGAGTGACGCCAGGTACGAATTTGAGAAAATGCTTCAGGTAGTATGAAACAGTATGATTATTCTCCATCAATTTTATTCGAGCGTGAGGCTTGTTAGGACCGCTAAACGAGGGGTCAATATACAGCGGTAATTCTTGCGCCAATTCATCGTTAGTGACACTCATACAAGTAAAGAAAAAGGCAACCCGCATACATGTAAGCGCCGTAAGATTCTTTTTGAGGAACCTCTTAATTCTTGGGGTACACTGACCAAGACGAATAGGGCTCCCTAAAAATAGTACATCATACCCGGAAAGGTCTTCAAGGCCGACAGGGCGGAGATCGACTCTCAATCCCTTTTCGGTCAAAGTTTCCGCTATAGTCTCCGCAGCAACCGCCGTTGCCCCATATCCGGAATCATATGTTACCAATATTTTCCCCATCAAATAAATTCCATTGTTACACAAACTCGTTTTGTCTTATGATAATTTCCGGCATCAACTTTGAATTGCAACTAACGTAGAGCTAAGTTGCCGGGGGCTTTCTGTTGACAAACTCTGTCATTAAAATATTATTGTTAAAATCAATAAATTTCAAATTGGCTCGGTATCCCCGGTCAACTTAAGCGAAATGTTATAACCTCAGCACATATTATTATATTTGCGCCTGAAGCCTATGTACCTCATGATTAAGGCGGTTATCAAGCAAATCCTCGGTTATTTCGAGGTCATAACGCGTCTGTAGGTTTAGCCAAAACTGAGCGGACATGCCAAAAAAACGACCCAAACGAAGTGCGGTATCTGCAGTAATGGATCTTTTCCCATGCACAATTTCATTTATACGCCTGGGGGGCACACTTATATTCTTTGCCAGTCGGTACTGACTGATTCCCATTGGCTCTAAAAATTCCTCCATAAGAATTTCGCCTGGATGGATATGCGGCAACTTTTTGCTTTTCATATGGCCTCCTAATGATAATCTGTTATTTCAACATCATACGCATCACCATCGCTCCATTTAAAACAAATCCGCCATTGGTCGTTTATGCGTATACTATGTTGTCCTTTCCGATTGCCTTTCAATGCCTCCAACCGGTTACCCGGTGGAATTCGTAAGTCATTTAATTCCGGTGCGGCATCAAGTATTACCAGCTTCTTGCGTGCAATACGCTGAATATTTTTCGGTAATTTTCCCGAAAATTGCCTGCTGAATATTTTTTCTGTCTCTTTGTCCAGGAATGATTTTATCATTAAAACGATAATAACGTATCGCGATAATAACGTCAAGCGTTAAACTTGAAATGCAATCGATCTTTCGGTTATAACGGGCGCTTCAGCGGCGAGGTTTTACCGAGTCCGACTAAAAGCGCAATGTTATAAGGTCTTTTATTTATATATAATTTGATCATATGTAAAAGCGCTCAAAAAGATACCGAGCCCCGACGCGGTTAAAACGCAGAGTGAATTTGCCGACAGTTTATTTATTACTAACATTGAAAATTTTCTTCATTGACAAATACCGCCTTAATGCTTAAAATTGTTTCAATAGGTTGTTAATTTATAAGGTCTGTAAAAATAAGTACAGACCGTTTTTTTTAGGAGGGTATCATGGTTGAGGTAACAGAAAATGCTCAAAAGCAGATAGCAGAATATTTTAGCGGCAAGGATGTAAAGCCGATCCGTATTTTTCTAAACTCAGGTGGCTGAGGCGGACCTTCTCTTGCAATGGCTCTGGATGAGCTTAAAGAAACAGATGATGTTTATGAAGTCGAAGGGATTAAATATGTTGTTGATAAGGAATTTCTAAAACAGGCAACACCCATTAAAGTCGATTTCAAGGAAGTCGGGTTTTCAATATCTTCAAATATTGATCTGGGCGCATCATGTTCGAGTTGCAGCACTACAGGTTCCTGCTGCTCCTGATAATAAAATTCCTGATGAATTGAAACCTGATGAATTAAAATCAGATGAATTAAAATCAGATGAATTAAAATCAGGTGGACTGAAATAAGAATAAAAGGGCAAGATCCTTTTTTAAAAAAAGGATCTTGCCCTTTTTGTTTTAATTTTGTAAATAACACTTTTTAAAAATCAGCCCTGAAAGGAGATATTTGCCCCATGTCACTTATAGATTATACTTTGGACGAATCTGTTGCAGTGTTAACAATGAACAATGGTGAAAACAGGTTCAATCCTGATTTTCTTGATGCGTATCTAAATATTCTGGATTTAATTGAATCGGAAACAGATGCGAAAACTCTCATTGTAACATCATCACATGAAAAGATTTTTACAAACGGCCTTGATCTTGAATGGCTTGTTCCGGTTATTCAGAACAAGGATATGAAGACTGCAAAGGAGTTCTTTTTTCAATTAAACAGGTTATTTAAACGGTTTGTAACCTATCCGCTGATTGCTATCGCCGCCATTTCAGGACATGCATTTGCAGGCGGCGCTATTTTTACCGGTGCATTTGACTTCAGGTTTATGCGTTCAGATCGCGGCTATTACTGTATACCGGAGGTAGATCTCGGGATTCCGTTTCTGCCGGGAATGCTGGCACTTCTTGGAAAAGCTATTCCCGCGTATAAGTTTAATGAAATGCAGTTTACCGGCATGCGTCTTACGGCAAAAGAATGCGAGGAACATCACATTGTCATGAAAGCCCTGCCTCAAGATGACTTGATGAAAGAGACACTTGCATTCGCCAAGAGCCTGAATAAAAAACGAAGCATTGTCGGCGAAATGAAAAATCGGATGAACCGGCATATCGTACATGCACTTGATGTCGAGGACGTGCCTTATATAGAGTCAGGAAAATTCAACATTTGACGGTCAGAAAAACAGACCCTGATAAATCCGAAGAAGTCGAAGAAACGTAAGAAAAAAAATAATCGTAATAAGAGGAGGAAAATACCATGCCTGATCTTATTGATTTATTAAAATCAAGGCGGAGTGTTCGAAGATTTGAAGAAAAAGATATTCCTGAAAACCTATTAAGCGAGGTTCTTGAATCCGTTCAGTGGTCGCCGTCATGGGCAAACACCCAGTGCTGGGAAATAGTCGTTGTAAAGGACAGTGCTGTTAAAGAAAAACTTCAGGAAACCATTGCTCCTAAAAATCCTGCAACAAAGGCGATTACAGGCGCTCCTGTTGTACTCGCTCTTTGCGGAAAATTGGGGACCTCAGGATATTACAAGGATATTGCTGTAACCAAATTTGGAGACTGGTATATGTTTGATCTTGGCATTGCCTGTCACAGCATATGCCTTTCAGCCCACGCCCAAGGCCTTGGTACAGTAATCGTAGGACTTTTTGACCATCTGAAGGCGAAACAGATTCTCGGCATAGATAAAGCACATGAACTTGTAACACTGATACCCATGGGATATCCTGCAAAAATACCGCCTGCACCGAAACGGAAAGATATAAGTGATTTTATTCATTACGATTCGTTTTAACCATTAATAGACGGCTTAGATGGAGGACGTATGAAAAATCTCGTTAACCCGGAAGGAACAATCGATTTTGGCATATATAAAGAGCCTGTTGAAACAATAAATTATAAAGAGTATCGGCTTGAGACGCCAATGGGGCTTGGAATCCCCGGATTTGCGAAAAGGTTCAAATTTAATCAGTTCCATTTTTTCGGATTGATAGGGCCGGATGTAATGGTAGGGATGGCGGTTGTGGACCTTAAATATCTGACAAACGGTTTTTTTTATATCTATGATAGAAAAACCGGCGACCTTTTTGAAACTAAAAAACTGGCGCCTCCCGGTAAGAATATTAATATTTCACTCCTGCCTGAAAAACCTGACAGTTATTTTAAATCCCGAAGCCTGACCATTGAACTCGAAGGCAACAGGATTTTTGCAAAAGGAAAAAAGATATCTCTTGAAGTTGAAATCAAGCCGCCTGTTGCAGAGCCCTTGAGAATCTGTACTAGGGCCGGGTACCGTGGATGGGTTTTTACCAGAAAGGCCTCCCCGCTTGAAGTTTCAGGCGAGGTTAATTTGAACGGTCGTAAAATTGAGATATCATCCCCTTCATACCTGGGTCTTACAGACTGGACCGGCGGTTATATGCGAAGATATACATTTTGGAACTGGGCCTCTACTGCGCATACCCTTGAGGACGGCAGGCGTTTTGGCATGAACCTTTCATGCGGTGTTAATGAAACAAGTTTTACTGAGAATGCATTCTGGGTTGACCATCAGATGACAAAAATTGATTCAGTAAAGTTTGTATTTGACATAAAAGATTCGGACAGCAAGTGGCATATCACATCTAATGATGGAAAAATCGATCTTGTCTTTTCGCCTGAAAGCCAGAGGGGCGAAAAAGTATATGCGATAGCTATTGCATCAAGATTTATTCAGTTCATGGGTACATTTGATGGAAAGATAACGACCGATAGCGGCGAAATCATTATGCTGAATCAATGCCCTGGCTGGACGGAAGACCATTATGCAAAGTGGTAAAACACGTAAGTTCTCAAAAAGACAGTGAGGACCAAGGATGTCTCATTTATAAATAGGTGACTGTCTGAGCAAAGCGAGTTTCAGATATTTACAAATGAGATATTATTGGTCCGGGGTTATTGAGAAGTTACTAAAACACTTTCTAACTGCTCTGGGTTTCTTTTCTCTTTTTAATGTTCAGGGCTTCTTTTAACCCTTTTTCGCGGATAACCTTCAGTTTAAGGCCAAATTCCGTGAGTTTGAAAAAGCGCTTTCCGTATTTTCTTAAAAGACTGCTGTTGACTTCAAAACCGAGGCCCGGGCGAGTGAAGGGTTGCAGTATTCCGTTGTTATCCGGAAGGATCGGATCTATAATGCCTTCACGGAATTCAGGTACCCATGAAGGTTCTTCCAAAGGATATTCAAGGGGCAGGACGTTGTCATTGTCAGCAAGGACCATATTCCAGTTGATATAAAATCCTATGCCGTTTGTCCATGTATGGGGAGTATAAAGGCGGTTGTTTTGATGGCAGGCATCGATAACTTGCTTGACCTGTGCAATACCGCCGGCAAAACATGCATCAGGCTGGTAAACGTCAAAGCAGTCCTTTTCAAACATAATTTTGATTTCATCCCATCCGTAGTTTAGTTCCGCGCCTGCTATTTTTATTTTCGAATCTTTTTTTAATGCTGCAAGACCGTCATAATCTCTTGAGTCGAGTGGTTCCTCAAGCCAGTCTATTTGGTTGTCGTTACATGCTGCTGCAAATTCTTTTGCGCGTTTAAGGTCCCATGCCGGAACCCGATCCACTATTGATACAAGCCATCCCTGATTCGCATCAACACCCAGTGTCAAATCACCCCCCACGCCTTTTCTGATTTCGCTGATAAGTTTAATGTCTTCTTCAAGTGTATGATTTTTAACCCTTAACTTTGCTGTTTTGAATCCGCGTTCTTTAATGGCTATAAGCTCATCAATGCGTTGTCCGGATGAATGCATTTCGCCGGTTGAGCAGTAAGTATGGATAGGTCTTGGTTTGCCTCCGAGCAGTTCGTAAACAGGTTTTCCTTCTTTTTTTCCAATAATATCCCAACATGCCGGTTCAATCCAGAAATTTCTCCATCCCAGAAATCCTGCCTGTTTAAGGAGACTTTGTATCCTGTCAATATTTGTGGGATCAGCACCGATAATATAGCCGCCGAGAAGATCACCAAGACCGCTTCTTTCTTTTCCCATGGCAGACCCGGCGGAATATCCGTCAATCCCTTCATCGGTTCTTATTTTAATCAGGGTAAACCGGTTGTGCGTCTGCGGGTAGCCGGGTATCCAGGTGGGCCAGAAAGTGTGGTTCAATGGAACAGAAACATGGTAAAGTTCGATGGCTGTGATTTTCATGTTAACCCCCTTATATTAACCCTCTCATTTAATCTAAATGGAAAAGGTTTATTTTATACTTCTCAGGCCGAATGTTTGTCAGCTCATTCCCTTTATAAGTGCAGCAACATTCTGTCCCAGGACATCATGGTTGTATCCGCCTTCAAGGATTGCAAAACAACCGGCATTGCAGTTGTCTGCGGCAGAACGGACCATTGCTCCCATTGAAGAATAATCTTCGGTTGAAAGAAGTCCTCCCCAGTCTTCCATGTGATTGTCAAATCCTGCGGAGATGCCTATGATGTCGACATCAAGGTCTGAAAGAATTGAGCCGACATTTTTTATATAATCATCTTTATTGTGTTCTTCGGGATTGTGAATTTCAACCCATTCCTTTTGCCCGAGAATGTTGACGTTGCCATCTCCGTAATGAAGGTCAAAGTCGAGAATAAATGCTTTTTTAATTTTTTTATCCCGTTTCAGGACTGCGAGTGCAATGGCCATATTATTGAAATAGCAGAACCCCCATGATGAATTTTGAGAAGCATGATGTCCGGGAGGCCTGATAAGGGCAAAGCAAGGCTCTAAAAGTCCGGTTTCTGCTGCCTGGATCGCTCCACCGGCAGCCAGTGATGAAATATGATAAAGGCCTTCTGCCCTAACATTCTCAATATGGTGTTCAGAATGGGCAAGGGATATATCATCCTTTAAGGCAGGTTCGATATCCATCCATTCGACACTATCTGAAAGCGTGTCGACCACAGCTTCCATCCGTCCCTTGTCTGCTGCAGGATCACTGGTATATACGTGATAGAAATCTTTGTGGAAAAAGACTTTCATATATGTATATTCCTTTGTCGGTTTTTGAATGATAATTTAGAGTATAAACACAACTTGGTTTTTTTTTCAACATTGACGCTAATCTGCTTTGTTCTTTGGTTCTTTGAAAATGAGGAAGCTGCAAAGCTTGCAGATATCAAAGCCGGGATAGGTTTCCCCTGTGCGTGGGAAAGACACACCGCCATCTCGCACGATTCTTTCCAGCATCCAGTGAACTGTGGGTTCAATCTGGTCACCAGGCCAAATCCAGTTAATTTCACCTTGTTCTGTCTTGCCGGCGGTTTTACTGCTGCTGCACATTGGTGTAATGTTCGGTTCTCTTGTCACATGGCACATAACGCAGCCGTGACATATCGAGGAATTCATAGTCATGGTCATTTTAAAAGGATGCTGATCGTGGGCCGCGCACCAATCATTTCCCAAATGATAGGCCTGCAACACATCACTCATACCATGTATAAGATCCGGCACGTAGGGTGCCTTATGCAAGGGGGCGGCTGCAAAAGCCAACAAACCTTCGGGTAGCCTTTTCTTGGTTTTTACAAAACGATTTGCCTGATCCCAATCTTTGGTATATTTCATGTGGCTTTTTATCTCGGCATCATCAAGCGCCTTCCAGCCCATGACATAGTTAGCATTTGCACATCCCACTTTATCAGACGTTCCAAGTAAGATATCCCCTCGCTGTCTTGATGCTGCTATAAAATGGCAAAATGTGTACGGACGAAATGCCACTTTATATTTTGCGTTTTTTTTGAAAGCCACTAATTCATTCTGGGAGAAAAAGTATTTAACCGCTACAGGATAATATTTCATTTTCAGAAAATTTCGAAGACTGAACACAATGTCATTGTTACTGAGCTCTCCTCCATTTTGTTCCGCGTTCTCGAGCAATTGCTCTGCCAAATGGACATCATCCATAATTGTTTGGGTATCAATTGTCATACCAATCTCCTTCGGATTTTTATATAGCCTTCTGTAAGCCCAGTCTCTCTTTAAGAATGTCGGCCATTTTAAAGCCCAAAGCGGTGCAGGTCAGCACACACGGAACCCCCATGGGTTCGGGAAACGCGGCCGTATCGCAAACAAACAGGTTTTTGATCCGGCTTTCCATATTTGTATCGACATTCTCTCCTATTCTCACCGATGCACAGGGATGAGATGCAAAAGGCTTTGTACTGAAAATATCCCTGCAACCAGCAGCCTTTAAAATTTTTATTGCATGGACTTCCCCCTTTTTCAGCTTATTCCAATCATTATCTGTCAGAGGTTTTGAAAACGTTCCGTCATCATAAATTTTTCCGCCAAGATCATCCTTGATTTTTGTCATGATACTTACCGCTTTACCGAGTTTATGCGTTTTATGAAGATACGACCACCCGCCGCCTGCGGTGGCGCTCAGTATAAAGGAACCCAATGTATCCATCACCGTTGACAGAACAAATCCGTCGCTTATCATATAATTATCGCATACAATGCCCATATCGAGATCTTTGACCGTGGTGATGTCCTTGTTGTATCCATATGTAAATAGTAAGGGATCAAAACCAAACTTATCGCCGGCTTCAGAAATCCCTGATTTTTTGAGAATCATAGGGGTTCCCAGCCCTCCAGCGGCCAGGACAACAGTATTTCCATAGATTTTATCGCCATTTTTTGTTTCTACCCCGACAACTTCGCCTTTTACTTCAATTGCCCGGGTCACTTCAGCACATGTCACCAAGTGCGCCCCGTTTTCCAATGCTTTTTCCACGGGAACCCGGCCGGACCATTTCGCTCCAGTGGGGCACCCTTTCATGCATCCTTCACCTTTGCATTTTTCACGGTTGATGAACTTAGGCATTTTTCGAAACTCATAACCCATGCTGTTGGCTATTTCCATTATATGCATCTGGTTTTTTCCAATCAGGTGATCAGGAAAATCTTCATCCACCCCCATATAGTCATGGGCCATCTTAACTTCTTCATTGATATCAACGCCTGCCTTTTCAAACATACCGGGATAGGGCGGAAGGGCGGAACCGCAACTGAGTACCGCAGATCCACCGACAGTAATACCTCTTGCCACTGTCAACCCTTCACGTGTGGATAAAAATCCCATTTTATCTGCAATAAACGCCGGTGAAACCTGATTTCCCATTATCCATTTCGGATGATAAGCACCTTTCTCAATCATCAAAACCGAGGCGCCCATTCTGCTCATCTGTTCTGCTAAAGTTCCACCAGCCGGCCCTGTACCGACAACGATGATGTCGTATTCCTTTTTTAACTTTGCCTTAAACTTCATTGTGTGTCCTTTTTTGCTTTATCCTATCCGATATGCCAATACATATTATCTTACAAAGGTTTGATTATCACAAGTAATTACGGCCACTCTGTATCAATGCGAATAGCACATTCGACCAGTTCAATGGCTGATTTGGGGGCTTTAAATAGTGTCAGCATATTGCCCTTGAGTTTTAGCTGGCGGGTCATTATACCTCTGAGGGGGTTAAGGTCTCTGCTCACCACCTTTTTCCATATATCCAGGGGCGCGCTTATCGCAAAAGAAGGCGATCTTGCGCCGGGGTCGCTGACTCTTAGTGCTTCGCGGCATTCGCCATGCCACAAATCAAGATACACGTACAGATCTTCGGTGATCGGCCCCCCTTTTGTAACAATAAAGTAAAAGTCGTCTTCCCAGTTTTGGGAAGCCATGCGGTATCCATCGCTTTTGTTCACTTCGTCTTTAAGTGCTGATGCCCATTCCTCTGTTCCCATTTGTATTCCCATGATTATTCCTCCAACTATTTAATTTTAATGAACGACAGCATTCTTTATTTAAATGTCATCATCATTATAATTCCCCCAGATTCATCAGATTAATCCTGTATAATCCCGTTTTCCCTTGCTTCCTTCACACTCTCAGGCTCTTCCCATGGTTTCTCAATTCCAAAGTCGTCGGCAATCAGGTTGGCGCCGATATATCCGGGTCCGCCAATAACCATGCCGCCAGGATATACACTGGCACCACATACATAAAACCCTTCAATGGGAGTAAATCCCTGGGAGCACGATTCATTGGGCCTGAAATACCCCATCTGGAGTGGCACATAGGCCCCATGTTTGAACGATCCTTTGACCATATTGATAAGTTTCTTTTCAATATAGGTGGGTGGATAAACCAGCGTGTTAATAGGATCCAGATTGGGTGCATATTCTTTCCATTGATCCACACATAATTTGGCATAATCCCATTTGTTGTTTTCCCAGTCATTGTCGTAGGGGACCAGGCACTCCCATCTTCCGGTATGCATTCCATCCGGAGCCTGGATGGGATCAAATAGAGACGCGCATGTTGTATGGCCGAAAAGATTTTCTTTGGGAACTACGCCGTTTTCAAGGGATTTATGATGGTCCAGCAAAGTG
This sequence comes from Deltaproteobacteria bacterium, assembly GCA_019307665.1. Lineage (GTDB taxonomy): Bacteria > Desulfobacterota > Desulfobacteria > Desulfobacterales > SURF-7 > JAFDJC01. Next base: position 11,714 of record JAFDJC010000009.1, read on the forward strand.
TCGGTATCCTTTATGCCAAGAAACGTAATCATTGCCTGGTTGGCATCATCAAATGATTCGGTCCCGATATATTTGGGTGCTTCCCGTAAAGCAAGATGAGTACCGAACAATGTTGTCTTCTCCCACTCCCATTTTTTCGCACTGTCTACCAGATTATCCGGCAGTTCGTTATTATCAAAAAATTTAAGGAAGTTTTGTTGCGGATCAACCGTTGAAGCCACAGCTTTGGCTTTGATTTCAGTCCCGTCATCGAGCAACACACCTTCTACTCTTCCGTTACGCCTCAATACTTTTACTACAGTCGACTCATCTGATATGGCGCCGTGGTTTTGAATAATCGCCTTATGGATGGCCGAGGAAAGCCGGTGAGACCCGCCGCTGCAAATGGCTGTATTGGTCATCCTGTAAACATAGAGCGGGAAAATATACCCCAGGGCTTCATAGGGTGATAACCCCCACATGGAAAAGAGGTTTAGGATGCCTGCCTTTACCGGCTCTGAAAAATTATACATATCAAGAATATCAACCGGAGGTAGCTCTGCTATTTCGTTGAACCTTTTTCCCACATCATCCTTTGCTTGATCAAGTACCTGGACCTGCTCTATGGGAGGCATTGGTGGCGCATAGGTTAAAGGGATGAGAATTTTTTCCGAGTATTCGGCAAAATCCTTGTACATACGGGCGTATTCTTCTCCGTCTTTGGTTGAGAATTCACTGGATATGAAATCCGTTGTTTTTTTGGGGTCATGATAAAAAATAAGGGGTTTCTGATTTTTCGTTATGTATGCGGCCTGAACTTCGGGATAGATAAATTTTACCCCGCGGGATTTTAAATTAAAATCATGGTAGACTGGCATGATCTCTGCCATCATATGGTAAATGGCATGGGGATTGTATTTGAAGCCGGCAAACTCCAGGGTGTCAAGCCCGCCCCCGGTTTCATGCCTGGCTTCAAGAAGAATGACTTTCAAACCTGCTTTGGCAAGATATGCGCCGCAAATGAGCCCGTTGGGGCCCGCACCGATGATCGCCACGTCGTATTCTTTATTTTTCATATCCGTTACCTCACTCCGAGATTTTGGGGAATTTTGTCGATATTATTAAGATACCAGTCAAAGCTTTGGCTTTTCCACCATTTCTGTTCTCTTACACCAAAGTCTTCCGCCATCTCGCAGGCAGCGATATACCCTGAACAAAGCCATGATGCACCAAAGGGATGAATTGAATTGGAGAGATACAGGTTTTTCAAGAATGTCCGTGAGCCGCCGCCTTTAAGGACGCCTTTCACCGGCCGGTTCATAAACCATTGTTCCGGAATGACACTCCCCCCGACCCAGTTTCCCATCACCGCGGCTGGATTGTTTCGCTCTATATCAAGGGGAGTATAGATTATTCTATCTTTGATCAGATTTTTAAATCCAGGTGCGTATTTTTCGAATTCATCGGTGATGTTATCCGCCATTTCGTATTTGATATCATCCCAGGAGTCCATTCCGTTTAGCGGCCCTTTTGCCCAGGATTTCGGAGCAGGCGGCACATCCTGCCATATAATGGCCGTATGGCAGCCCTCCGGCGCCTGGGTGGGATCGGCCAGGGTGGGAATAAACCAGTTCGCCATATGGGTTTCATGGATGTGGTCCTTTATAAGGTCTTGATTGAATCGTTCAAACTCCTTGGAGTTATTCCCGCCAAAATATCCCATGAAACAGCGCTGAATCCAGTCGTCAAAATCAGCTGAGGCAAACTGCGGTACATCATCCAACGCAAAGTTCATGCAAATTATGTTTTGTTCGCTATAGACAAATTTACTGATTCTTTTGGCCATGTCAGATCCGATTTGATCTTTTTCGATCATATCAAATGTGGGAGTTAGTGTAAGGTTGCTGATGATTTTCTTGGCGTAAATTTTCTCGTTGGCAAAAACAGCCTGGTCACTTAAGACAACACCTTTGGCCTCATTATTTTCAACAATGATCTCCTGAACCGGGCAGCAGGGTAGAATCGTAACCCCATAAGCTATTGCCGCTTTTACCAGGGAATGGCTCAAGGCATGGGAGCCGCCCCGACATTGATGAACCGGGATTATCGGCCCTGAAAGGGGGCCTAATACTGCGGTGCCCAGTGACCCCACTGTTGGATGAATAGGGGGCATACCGCCGATCCAGCTAAAAGCCTGAACAAGTGTTTTAATATGTTCGGAGTCATAAATAGCATCCGTCACTTGGAATCCGTCCATATCCCATATTTGGTCAAATGTAAGGTCCACTCCGCAAAATTCACTGAATTCGTTATAAAATTCCCCCAATTTTGTTTTTGTTGCTTCCGAGGGCGCAAAGTGGAAAAATTCATGAAGAACCTGTTTGATATTATCAAGATTAGTAAACAGATATTCTCCGGCCTTCATCAAATACTCGGCATCCTTTGGTGAATTTTTTTGCCAGTTATCGATTGTGTCAAAAGGATTCACACCCATGAGCGTATTTTTTCCATCCAGAAATGTTTTGCTGAATGCAAACTCGGTGGAAAGGAATTCCAGGCCGTATTCCGGCAGCTCAAGATCTTCTATGGCAGGGCTCATTGCCGAAATGATCCACGTGGCATGGGTGTTGTGAAGATATCCAGGGATACCCGGTTCGCATGTGTCACAATGGGTACCGCATTCTCCTTTGGCTTCAAGAACCAGTGTCTTAAGGCCTGATTTGCTGAGATAGGCGGCAGCGGTCAGGCCGTTTACCCCTCCTCCGATAATAATGACATCATAGTCTTCCATTTGTTCCTCCCCTGGTTAAATATTTTTCTGTAAGGGCGCGAAGCATCGCGCCCCTACAATCCATCCGGCTATTCATGCGCGACTCAGGTGTGACGGCCGTTGCCGTCCATTCATCATTTGCATATAAGCCTCATCAACCTTTTCTTCTATATCGTAACCCGCGGCTTCCGCGTATTTGCGTTTGTTAAAGAGATAGATGATATACTTGTACATATTTTTTAGGGTAAGCTTGATAATGCAGTAATTCATAAACATTTTTATGAACCCCGGAATATCTTCAGGTTCAAGTGTAACCCTGAATTCCCAGTTCACCGGATCGGTTATTTTGCCAACAATATATACATTATCTCCGCCAGGATCGCTTTTGACCGTATAGTATCGACAATCCATTTTAAGCTCGGTTTTCCCAAGTCCCCTTGACCATAGTTTCATAATTTCTCCCTGTTTTCTGAAGTAAGTGCATACCACATTGTTGTATTTTTAATCTCTTTCTTGTGCATAATACCAAGCATGGTATTAATAGTCGGTATGATGGTTTCTAAAATTCCCGCAATTTCCCCAACTTCAAGCTTCCCTGCTAATAACCGTATGAGAATCTTGCTTTCCCTCTCAACTAATTTCTTGATTAATTCCTTGTAAATTTTAACAATGTTGATATGGAAACCCAGCTCCGGCGTCAGTCCTGCCTGTATAAGCTTAACACGGCATTCTGCAATCCGGATATCATCTTCGTTGAAAAGTTTTTTTCTTCCCTTCTTGATCGGGGTCAGAATACCTAACTTTTCCATTATCTCAATATCTTCCAGGCTAATGCCGGTTTGCTTTGACAACTGCTTTGCGGTAACCGGCTTCAAATTCGGATTTTCATTTATATTGCTGAATAGTTTGCCGTCAAGTTCTATAAGGGTTTTGATTTCATTAACCGACAATTTTCCGGTTCCTCCCATCATTACCTCTTTAATGACGGATAACGGTAGAAACCGTTTTGACTGCAACTCTTTGATCAGTAAGATATCATTCAGATGCTCTTCGGTATAGAATGCGGAGTTGGAAGACTGCTTTATCGGTTTGGGAATAAGGCCTTCCTTAATATAGAATTGTATGGTCCCCCTGGGTACGTCTGCAGCAGCACTCAATGCTTTCATTCGCATCATCTTGGCATTCGATTTTTTTCTTGCCAATCTCTCCTCCTTTACAAACACATTCAAGATTATTTTTTAAATTGAGACATAGCCTTTCTTTATGAAAGTATAAAGTTATACTTGCCACTTTAGGGTTACTATCACTTTTATTTTTTTATTGTCAAGCGTTTTTATTTTTTTTTAATTACACCCCCTGTGAACGAAGCCATTGATTGTTGTAAGGATTCATATTATATAAAAAATCAGTTGGAAGATATCTGAAAACCCGGTGCTGGAGAATTTTAGTGGAAAAAATAAGACTGTTTTTTAAAAAAGAATTTGAACGGCTCTTTATTTTAATTGTTCTCATCACCGTTGCTTTAATAAACTACTTTGTCCCTCGGAAAATAGCTTTTTTCAACTTTTACTTTTTACCGGTTATCCTGGCCGGGTATTACCTTGGACTCAGGCAGGCAATACTCGGCGCATGCCTTTGCATACTAGCTGTTACGGGATATACGTTGCTGTACCCGGAGCTTTTTACCATGCCGGTTTCAAGAGTTGATCTTTATCTTTATATTTTGGCATGGAGCGGTTTTCTTATTCTCGCCGGTGCTGTTGTCGGCAAACTTCACGAAAAATTAACAGTTGAAATCAAACAGACGCAACTTTTGAATGAGAAAATGCAACAACAGCAGGAAGCCCTCAACAGGACGCACCATAAGCTTAGAGAGCACTCGGAAAACCTTGAAAACCTTGTAATGAAACGAACAGCTGCTTTAAAACGAAGCAACAGGGAGATCTTGAAAGCAAAAGACGCAGCGGAAACAGCCACCAGGGCAAAGAGTGAATTTCTTGCCAATATGAGCCATGAAATCAGAACACCCATGAATGCAGTCATCGGAATGACGGACCTTGTACTGGACACGAGTCTGGATAGTAAACAGCGGGAGTATTTGGGGATAGTAAAATCTTCTGCAGACGCCTTGCTTGGCCTTATAAATGACATTCTCGATTTTTCAAAAATCGAGGCCGGTAAGCTTAAATTCGATGAGGTTGAATTTTCCCTTCAGGATATTACAGATGAAGTGTCGGACATGTTTCTCGCAAAGTTCAGAGAAAAGGAGATTGAGTTTGTCGTAGATATTGAACCTGATATTCCCCGAAGATTGATCGGAGATCCGTTCCGTTTGCGTCAGATTTTAATCAATCTCGTTTCTAATGCCTTAAAATTTACCGATAAAGGTGAGATATGCATCCACGCCCAAAAACGATCAGAATCTTCAGAAAGGGTAGAGCTTTTTTTCAGTTCCCGCGATACCGGTGTCGGTATTGACAAAGAAATGTCCAAAAGACTTTTTGAAGCATTTTCTCAGGCTGATGGTTCTATTACAAGAAGATATGGCGGCACCGGACTTGGCCTGACGATTTGTAAAAAAATTGTCACTATGATGGGTGGAGATATATGGGTTGAGGGTAAGCCTGAAGAAGGCAGCACTTTTTTCTTTACTGCCTGGCTGAAGTATAAGCCGGATTTTACCGCACGTGAGCCGGTTCTTCCGGATGGCCTGAAAGATATAAAGACTCTTGTGGTTTGTGGCAACCCGTCGTTGCTGACAGTGGTTAAAAGAACAATCGAAGCATTCGGACTGAGAACGGAAGTTGCTGAAAACGGCGAGTCAGCTCTTCTTGCCTGGGAGGAATCGATCAAAGGGGATCGATTCGGAATTATTCTTATCGATACCGGCCTTCCGGATATGGATGGCATTCTTCTTGCGGAAACCATCAAAAAAGACGAGCGAACAAAGCCTCCACCTGTAATTTTAATGAAGATATCAGAGAAGATAGAGGAGATAGAAAGGATTAAAAAAGCAGGTATTGAAAGTCTTCTTATCAAACCTGTAAAACAATCCGCACTTTTTGACAGTATTATGGAAATATTCGGATATGAACAGTCTGCTTCCCACAGGCCGTCAAATGGGTTTAAGGATCAGGAAGCGCTGACCCATGTGAAAATATTACTTGTTGAAGACAGCCCGGTCAATCAGAGGGTCGCAATGTCAATTCTAAAGACAGCCAACATCGTTCCCGACACGGCGGAAAACGGGGCTAAAGCGCTTGAAATGATAAAGAAGAAGCATTATGATGCGGTGTTGATGGATATTCAGATGCCTGTCATGGATGGGTTGGAGGCAACCAGGAAGATACGAAATGAATTGAACCTGCCGGATCTTCCCATCGTCGCCATGACGGCCCATGCAATGTACGGAGACAGGGAAAAGTGCCTTGCGGCGGGGATGAACGACTATGTTGCAAAACCGATTGACCGGCAGGAACTCTTTACAGCTTTAAGAAAAAATATAATCGACTTTGGGGTACTGCCTGATGAAGCAGAGATGACTCACGATCAGACAGGTAATGAAGGTACGCACTATCCTTCTTCACTTCCCGGCCTTGATGTGGAAGAGGGCCTTAAAAGGCTTGGCGTGACGTGGGAACAATATGTCGACATTCTTGAACAATACAATACCGTTTACCGGAATTTTGTTGAGGACTTTAGCGGGATTATAGAAAAGAACGATTTTGAAGCAGCAAGGCTTAGCGCTCATTCTTTAAAAGGGGCAGCTAATAACATCTCTGCAAAAAATCTTGGTGCTGCTGCGGGGGATCTTGAAAATGCATGTGTTGATGAGGACAAGGAGATAATTCCGAGCCTTCTCCAAAGAATTAAAAAAGACTTAGCTGAAGTAGGGCGGTCTCTTAAGACAATACAAAGTTAGAGATATATTTCTGGCAACTACTATATTCATTCACCTGGTAATAACAATGTGAGGTAAGATATGAAAAATGTTCTTATTGCTGAAGATGATTTTATTTTTCTAAATCTACTTATTTCCGCACTTGAAAATTACAAGGACAGGTTCAAGGTTTTGAGTGCAAAAAATGGAAAAGAGGCCATTTCAATTCTTGAAAAAACACAGGTGTCTCTGCTCGTCACCGACATTAAAATGCCGGAAGTCGATGGACTGGCACTTCTTGCACATGTAAATGAAAATTATCCGTTAACACCCTGTTTTGTCATGACTGCATATGAAACACCCGAAATGAGGAAAAAACTTCCAAAAGATATTCGCCATTTTTTTCGGAAGCCATTTCCAGCTGACAAGCTTGGTCCTGAAATTCTAAAAACAATTGACCAGGATAGGCCTGAAGGGTCTGTTCACGGAATATCGGTCAGTAGCTTTATGATGATGATTGAGATGGAAAAGAAAACTTGCATCCTGGAGATCACACTGCCTGAAGGGAAGAGGGGGTTGTTCTATTTTGAAAAAGGAGTTCTCTGGAGTGCGGTCTCTGAGAAACAAAAAGGAGAAGCCGCAGCACTATCGTTTATCAACAGAAAAAGAGCCCGGTTTTCATTCAGGCCCTTGCCGGAAAAAAAGGTTGCCAAATTTGAAAAAATGGTTTTAAAGGATCTGGTGGACAAAGCAGCAGCTTTAAGGGAGCAGACGAAACAAAAACTAAAAGCCGTTGCCCGTGCAAAAGATTTAAACCTTTCCGGTACTTATACCACTTCAGAGGGGGATAAGGGTGGGCAGATGACGGTGTCCAACATATCCATTGAAAAAATGAGTATGAAATTTAATTTTATTCCGAGAATTACAGCAGGCGACAAGTTCTCTGTCGAGTTCATCCTGGACGACAAACCACGGTCCGTTGTTAACAAAGAAGTGATTGCAAAAGAAATTAAGGACCTTACTGTAATTGCAGAATTCTGTTCAAAGGAACACTACGACAGACTCGGCCCTTATCTTCATTTTAATGGTTTGGATAAGCAATCATTGTAACAAACTTTATTACGGTATTGATTGAACTTTGCTTTCCGGATGCTTCTTCCTGTAGTCCTCAAGCAGTGACATCGTCCTGTCAAGAAGTTCCCTTGAAAATAGTTTCCCCACAAGAGCCTCTTTGGTTTTCCGGGCTGTATCTTCAATAAAACTTTTATATCCTTCGGCATTTTTTACGCGCACTATGGAAATGCCCGATTTTTTTAGCAGCTCAATACTTTTTTCGTTTGCTTTGCGAAAGTGATCTGTCGCTTTAAGAAAGTATTTACGGGAAAGCTCTTTTATCTTCTTTTGATTTTCAGGTGATATTTTATTCCAGATATCTTTTGTTACAACAAATCCGCCGAGCACACTTGTTGACGGGTATTCGGCCATATATTGAAATTTTGTATACCAGCGAAACGCAACCGCAGCAATCGGGGGAGCACTTGCTGCATCAATCAGGCGAGTAGAAAGAGAAGTCAGAACATCTGTTATGGAAAGAGAAACAGGCGTGATACCCAGGACATCCCTGTAAACCGTCATTGCCAGGGGATCACCTTCCGGTGCCCAGAATTTTTGTTCCCTGGCTATTTCAAGCGAGGTTATGGGAACTTTTGAGAAACTGTATACAAAACCGATATCATACCATCCGAGCACAATGAAACCATTATCTTCAAAGGCTTTGTACATGTAGCTTTCAAGGTTTGAGCGGACATAATCAACCTCGCCGTTATTTTTGAACACATAAGGAATGCTGGTAACTCGACACTCCTGTGCAATTTGTCCCAGTCCATATGAGGCCAGTGTCGCCCCCTGAAGCTGTCTAAATCTTATCTTTCTAAGGACATCTTTGGCGTCTCCCTGAATACCGCCATAATAAATTTTCAGACCGACCTCATTGTTTGTCTGTGTCATGATCTCTGTTTTTAGTTCATCCAGAATATTTGCCATACCAGACCCCTTTGGGGATAGGGTGGCAACTTTGATAACAGTTTTTGCGTTTTCTTTTGCAAAGGTTTCACTAAGGGTAATGCTCATACCAGCGATGATAATTATTAGAGAGATAATAATGTTTTTCATTTCAAAATCCTTTATCAAAATTCTGACGATTATAAATTTGAAAGCAATAATATTTTTCTCATGCTAATATAATGAATCAAAACAAGATTCAACCCAAATTCTCAAATAACTATAAATCGAAAAAATTATTGTTATTTAAATTTACTTCTTATAATCAAAAAAGAAAGCAAAAACATACGGTGCTCTTCTGAATTTAATAGCTGAATTTAACCGTATTGAATAAAATCTTGCCTTTTTTGAAAAAGAAATACCAAGCAAGGGAGATGATAATGAAAAAATGCCCCTTTTGCGCTGAAGAAATTCAAGATGACGCGATAAAGTGTAAACACTGCAGTGAGTTTCTGGATGCCTCCAACGGCTTACGCTTTAGAGAGGAAAAGGCTCAATGGTATTTTCGAAAATCCTTTATTATCATTGCAATCTGTTGTGTGGGGCCTCTGGCGTTGCCCCTGATTTGGTGGCATCCACAAATGACGCGGGCATGGAAGATCGGACTTACAATAGGAATCCTTGTTCTTAGCTGGGTCTTATTCCAAACTACGATGGAATCCATTCGTACTCTCAAAGAGTATTACAAGCTACTTGAAGGAGTGTGAAATGGTTGACAGGTAGAACAATCAGTAAACACCGCCCGTGCTTTTATCGCGACTTTATATAAGACAACTTGATTGAAGAATGAAAAAATTTTTGTGGAAAGTCATTAGAATATTTAACAGGACATTCCCCAAAAACAAGGTTTAAATATTAGCAATGATAGTAGCGTCAAGAGCTGAGTCGAATTGACAAGTGAAAAAGTCATTTTTCAATCAATTTCGGGGAAACTTTCA